>JAWKNW010000001.1:300000-543779 GCA_041391505.1 Rhodothermales bacterium | reverse complement strand
GCCTTTACCGCCGTTGTTGTAAATCAGGTTGTTTTCTATCAGCGTGCGGTGTGGGTACTTCACGTTTGTGGAGCCCTCGTTATAAAAATTATCGGCGATGATGCCGTTCCCATCCGTGGTTACTCCGGGCTTGAAGCTGGCAAAAACCAGGTTGATGTTGTCGTAGCTCCGGTTGTTGCGCACGACGATGTGGTAGCCGGGCGCGTTATCGACCGCACGCGCTTGAAAGACCCCGATACCGCTGGATTGACTGGGGTTATATTTGGCGTTGCCGTAGGCGACGTTGTTTTCGATGAGGATATGGTCGCATCGGCCGGCCTGAATGCCGGCGCCGCCGCAGTCGTGCACCCGGTTGTTCAAGATATTGACGTGATGATTCTCCCAGACGGTCATGCAATTGCCGGTTCTTCCCGGTCCGGGATTCGGGTCGTACACTTCGAACCCATCCACCGTCACGTAGTTGGCCGCGATCTTGATTCCATCTGTTTTGCCGCTTTCAGCGACTTCGACTTTCGCCCCACCCTGGTTCACGGCTTTGAGCACGATATACTGACCCGGGGCTCCCGAACGCGAGATGATGATCTTCTCCCGGTAGACGCCGTTCCTCACCAGCACCGTATCGCCTGGCGACACCTGCTTCACCGCGTACGCGATCGTGCGAAATGGTTTCGCGGACGTGCCCGGATTGCTATCGTTGCCGGCCGGATCGACGTAAAACGTCTCGGCAAAGGTCGTGATGGGTAGGGCGAACCCGATCAGGAAGAGCAGAATTCTGAAATAGGCCATCGTATAGGTCAAAAGCGGAGAATTACGGGGAAGCCAGGCAGTGTCTGAAGAAACGTCCGGGTTGTCCCGGAGCATCAAAAAAACCTCAAATACAGCGTTGGATCCTGACTCAATCGTAGTCCTGGGCGTCTAATCCGGTTACTCTGGGTGGTGGGAGAACGCATGGTGTGTGTCCTCCGGGGCGCTTTGACATCGCTCATAAAACAACCGGATCGATGCAGCGATTCCGACTCAGCGACCTCAACGGTCCGTCCAGGCATTTCGCGTATGCTGTACGGCAGGCTGAATGGTCGGAAACCATCCATCCCTACAATCTCAGTGCCACATTTGCGCGTTGCTAGGGGTAAATTTCTCGTTTGCCTCGACCCGCGCATCGAACCGTTGCCGACCTGTCCGCGCAGCACAAGGCTATGTTTAATTCTTCGTGCCTCCGGCCACTCGGGACTAAGAGTTGATTGATTCGGGCAGCTACGGCCCTGCGAGCCGGCTGTCGGTGCGTCTCGCGGAGTCCGACTGTTTTTTTCCGAAGGCCGCGGCGAAACGAAGCGGATGGTGAGGCGATAGGGCATCGGGTGCCGATACCTGGCGGCCTGAAACCCATTCTGGAGAGGATCTTGCAAGCACTGCGCGTCGTAATGCCCGTTCTTCGTGAATGGGGATTACGACGCGCTTTCATTTGGAATCGAACTGGATTATGCGAACGATCTCGTTGATGCTTGTGCTGCTGGCCGGCACGATCGCGCCGGCGCGGGCACAGGATGCCGCCAAGCACTGGATCTTCTTCACGGACAAACAGCCCGACGCCACGGCGCGGCTCGAACCCGACAGCGCCACGCCGGCCGCCCTCGCGCGGCGCGCCACCCGCGGCCGCCAGCTGGACCCCATGCTCGATGCCCCGCTGACGCCGGCGTACCTCGACGCCTTGCGCGACCTGGGCGTCGCGCCGCTCGTCGAAAGCCGGTGGCTCAACGGCGTCAGCGCGGTGCTGACGGATGCGGAGCGGACGCGGGTCGAGGCGCTGCCGTTCGTGCGCGCGCTTCGACCGGTGGGGATCGTGGCGCCCGCCGCTGAACAGGCGCCGGCGCCCCTGGCGTTCGCCGCGCCGGTGCAGGATCGGCGCTCCGCCTATCGGCTCGACTACGGCGCCTCCGCTGGCCAGCTCGAACTGGTCAACGCCGTGCCGGTGCTGGAGGAAGGACTCAGCGGGGCCGGCGTGAAGCTGGGCATCATCGACACGGGCCTGGGCAACAACCTCGCATCCCATCCGGCGACGGCGACGATGGTGTCGGACGGCCGCTTCGTGCTGAGCCAGGATTTTACAGGACTCCCGGCCGACGCCAGCACGCACGGGTTTTCGGTGATCTCGGTGGCGGCCGGCTACGAGCCGGGGCAGCTCATTGGGCCGGCGTACGGGGCGATGGTCTACCACGCCCGCACGGAATACACCCCGACCGAAACCAACCAGGAGGAGGATAATTTTGTCGCCGGCCTGGAGTGGATGGAGGCGCAGGGCGTCGACGTCGTCAACGTCTCGCTGGGCTACAGCACGTTCGACGCCGGGCAACGCAGCTACACCTATGCCGAGATGGACGGGAATACCGGCGTGACGACGATCGCGGCGGATCTGGCCGTGGAGCACGGGATGATCGTCGTGAGCGCCGCCGGCAACGAAGGGTGCGGGTCCCCGACGCTGTGCTGGTACTACATCACCACGCCCTCGGATGGCAAAAACGTGATCAGCGTGGGGGCGGTCAATACAGGCGGGCTGCTGGTCGACTTCAGCGGCCGGGGGCCGACGGCCGACGGACGCACCAAGCCGGACATCGTGGCCCAGGGGCAGTCGGTCTACCTCGCGAGCGGCACGAGCTACGCAAGCAGCAACGGGACGTCGTTCGCCAGCCCGATGGTTGCCGGCATCGTCACCCTGCTGCTGGAAGCCAACCCGGCCCTCACCCCGCTACAGGTGGCCGACATCCTTCGCACCACAGCGAGCGAGGCCGCGACCCCGGATTTTGGCCGCGGCTACGGGATCGTGAATACCGAAGCCGCCGTCCAGGCCGCGCGCGACCTCATCATCACCGGCGTCGAATCGCCCGAGACCGCGGCCTCCTTCGAATTGGAAGCGCCGTATCCCAACCCCGTCCTCGATCGCGCGACGCTGACGCTCCACAACGCCGGCGCGCCGATCCATGCCCGTCTCACCGTCTACAACAGCCTGGGCCAGGAAGTGACGACCGGTTTTGACGGCACCTTGCCGACGGGCCGGCAGCCGCTGGAGATCGATCTGCGGGATCAGCCGGCCGGGCTGTATCTGTACCGGCTCGACCTGGGCGGGGCGATCCGGACCGGGACGCTCGTGCGGCTGTAGACCCGCTACCGGGTCGTCGCCGGCAGAATACGCTCCTGCAGCACCCGCCAGGTCGACTTGTCGCCGAACGGGTCCCACCCGTTGAAGACGGCCACGATGTCGTATTCGGGCGCGACCAGCACGAACTGGCCGCCAAAGCCGTTGCCGGCGAAGACTTTCGTCTGCCCGTATTCCTGATCGGGCACCCACCACTGGTAGCCGTAGCCGAGGTTGACGCGGTCGTTGCCGGGTGCGATGTCGGCGACCACCGGGGAGGTGGAGCGTTCCACCCAGTCGCGGGATACGACCTGCCGGCCGTTCCATACGCCGCCGTGGAGGTACAGGTACCCGATCCGGGCGAGGTCGTGGGTTTTCAGATAGAGGCCGCCTTCGGTGTCGGCCTCGCCGTCCGGCGTGATCTTCCAGTAATAGTCGGTGATGCCGATCGGCTTGAAGAGCCGTTCCGCCGCGTACGTGTCGGCGCGCATGCCGGTGGCCTCGGTGACGATCTTGCCGAGTAGCACGCTCGCCCCGTCGTTGTATTCGAATGCCGCGCCCGGGTCGGCGTCCATCGGCCGGCCCACGATGTACTCGATCCAGGCGTCGCTCAGCTCCATCACGATGGTGCTGTGTTCGGGGTTCGCGTACCCGCCCTGGGTATACCAGTCGATGCCGCTGCGCATCGTCAGCAGATCCTCAATCGTCATCGACGCCTTGCGCGGGTCGGAGAGGTCCGGATCGTAGGCCGCGAAGTAGGTCATGGCCGGCGTGTCGACGCCGGGAATCAATCCCTCGTCGATGGCGATGCCCAGGACTGTCGCGTTGACGCTCTTCGTGACCGATTGAAGCGTATGCAGTTCGGAGCCATGGAGATACGGGTGCCAGTCGGGATGGTCGTAGTTGTATTGATGGTTTGTCGTGTCCGCGGCGTCGGGCGGGAGGCGGTAGACGCGGTCGTAGTGATGGTCCGCGATGACGCGTCCGTGGCGGATGAGCAGGAAATGATCGACGGCGCCGTAAGCGCCGGCGGCGAGGTCGGCATGGATGGCGGCGAGGGTATCCGGGTTCACGCCCTCGGCCTGCGGGGTGGAGACCGGCCATGAGGCGCCGGGCCAGGTCGTCGCGTGTTGCTGCGCGTAAGCGGCAGGGACGACGGTGGCGAGCGTCCAGATCAGGACGAACGAACGAAGCATACGAAGCCTGGGTGTGGAGCGCATGATGCCGCGGCGAAAGGGGGGTGGATGGATGGACGTCCCGCAAGGTACGGATGCGGCGACCGGCCGGCAACGCAAAACGGCGTCGCCCCGGGGGTTTCGTTTTGCGCGGCTGCATGTATATTGATATGATCACTTAACCGAATTCTATCCCGCAACAGCCCGCGATTTCCACCATGACGATCCTCCCGACCTCGGGTCGCTATGCAACAGGCCGGCTCCTGGCCATTCTGGCCCTCTTGATCTGGGCCGCTTCGCCGGCTCGGGCCCAGACCCCCCTCTACCTCGATCCCGACGCCACGCTCGAGGCGCGCGTCGACGACCTGGTGGGGCGGATGACGCTCGAGGAGAAAGTGGCGCAGATGTCGGACCAGGCGCCGGCCATCGAGCGGCTCGGCGTCCCCGAATACAACTGGTGGAACGAGGCGCTGCACGGCGTCGCGCGGGCCGGCCTCGCTACGTCGTATCCCCAGGCCATCGGGCTTGCGGCGACCTGGGACACGGAGCTGATCTTCCGGATGGCCACGGCGATTTCCGACGAATCCCGCGCCAAGCACCACGCCTTCGTCCGCAACGGAAAGCGTTTGCGGTACCAGGGCCTGACGATCTGGTCGCCCAACATCAACCTCTTCCGCGATCCGCGGTGGGGGCGCGGCCAGGAGACGTACGGCGAAGACCCCTACCTGACCGGCCGGCTCGCCGTGCCGTTTGTGCGCGGGCTCCAGGGCGATGACCCGGCCTACCTCAAAACGGTCGCCACGGTCAAGCACTTCGCGGTCCACAGCGGGCCGGAGCCCGAGCGGCATGTCTTCGACGCCGTGGTGAGCGAGCGCGACCTGCGCGAGACTTACCTGCCGCAGTTCGAAACGGGCATCCGCGAGGCCGGCGCGTATTCCATCATGTGCGCCTACAACCGCCTCTACGGCGAAGCCGCCTGCAGCAGCGATCTGTTGCTCGGCGACATCCTGCGCGGCGAATGGGGCTTCGCCGGCTACGTGACGTCCGACTGCTGGGCCCTGGACGACATCTACCTGAATCATCGCCTCGTCGGCACCGTCGAGGAGGCCGCGGCGCGGGCGGTAAACGCCGGCACCGACCTCGACTGCGGCGCCCAGACCTACCCGCACCTCGTCGACGCCGTCCGGCAGGGGCTTGTGGAGGAATCCGCGATCGACACCGCCGTCAAACGCCTGTTTCGGGCGCGGTTCAAGCTCGGGATGTTCGACCCCGACGAGCGCGTCGCCTACGCCCGGATCCCCTACAGCGTCGTCGATCATGCCGAGCACCGCGCCCTCGCGCGCGAGGTGGCGCGCAAATCGATGGTGCTCCTGAAAAACGACGGGGTGTTGCCGCTTCGCAAGGACCTCGGGAAGCTCGCCGTGATCGGGCCGAACGCGGATCAGTGGCTGATGCTCCTCGGCAACTACAACGGCGTGCCGGCCGACGTGGTCACGCCCCTGCGCGGCATCCGAGAGGCGGTTTCGCCGCAGACCGAGGTGCGCTACGCGCGCGGCGCCGAGCTGGCGGACGGGTTTCCGATGTATGAGACGGTGCCTGCGAGCGTCCTGTTCACCCCGGAAGGCCGACCGGGCGTCCAGGCCGAATATTTCGGCGACTACGCGATGAGCGGAGATCCGCTTTTTGCCGGCGTCGACCCGCTCCTGGATGCCAACTGGCACGACAGGGCGCCCCGCGCCGACATGGACGGGGACGACTTCAGCGTCCGCTGGACAGGCGAGATCCGTCCGGAACGAACGGGGATGTACCAGCTCGGCACGATCGCCACCATGTGGTTCGAGCTGTACCTCGACGACAGCCTGCTGGTCCGCTCCCAGTACAATTACCGCGACGAACTGGGCGACCCGCGCGCCACGACCTCGGCGCCGATCCGGCTCGAAGCCGGCAAGCGCTACCGGTTCCGGATCGACGCGAAGGAGTCGTACAGCGACGCACAACTTCAACTCGTCTGGGCCGCGCCGCAGGGCGACCTCGAGGCGGAGGCTCTCGATGCGGCCCGGGATGCCGATGCCGTCATCCTCGCGCTAGGGCTCACGCCCCGTATGGAGGGCGAGGAGATGAAGGTGGAAATCGACGGGTTTCGGGGCGGCGACCGGACGGATATCGTCCTGCCGGCCTCCCAGCGGCGGCTGATGGAGCGGATCGTCGCGCTCGGCAAACCGACCGTGCTGGTGCTGCTCAACGGGAGCGCGCTGGCGGTGAACCGGGCGCAGGAGCAGGTGCCGGCCATCCTGGAGGCCTGGTATCCCGGCCAGGCCGCGGGGACCGCCATCGCCGACGTGCTTTTCGGCGACTACAACCCCGCCGGCCGGCTGCCGATCACGTTTTATCGCAGCGTCGACGACCTGCCTCCCTTCGAGGACTACGCCATGGCGGGGCGGACCTACCGCTTCTTCGAGGGCGAGCCGTTGTATCCCTTTGGCTACGGACTCAGCTACACGACGTTCTCCTACGCCAACCTGCGGACGAGCGCGCCCGTTCTCCCGGAAGGCGGGCGCGTGGAGGTGAGCGTCGAGGTGACGAATACCGGCTCGCGCACCGGGGAAGAGGTGGTCCAGCTGTATGTCAGCTATCCCGAGGCCTCGGTGACGCGGCCCCGGAAGGAATTGCGGGGGTTCGCGAGGATCGCGCTGGCGGCCGGCGAGACGAAGACGGTTCAGCTGCCCATCGACGCTGACGACCTCCGGTACTGGGACGCCGAGAACGACCGGTGGGTGCTGGAGCATCGCCCCGTCGAGATCCAGGTCGGCGCGTCGTCGGCCGACATCCGGCTCCGCCGCGCGTTGCCCGTCAGCCGGTAGGGGTATGACATGGGGGAAATGGCTAACTCCCCACATCCCGGCTCGTCATCCCCGACCCCGATCGGGGATCCATACGAGGCATACCGGTTGCATAAAGTCGCGTCAGGAACCGCACAGGAGGAATTCTTAAGCCTTCTATGGATCCCCGATCAGGTCGGGGATGACGGACTCGAGGGGTTGAGGTACTCGAGGGGTTGAGGTACTCTTAAAGAAGCTTGGGTACCCATAAAGAAGCTTAAACGCGCGCGGCGCGCAGCGTTCAACCCTTCGGCGCTTGACCCACGTCGAGGCCGTGCGCTGCGTTGCCGTGTCTGCAGGGTCGTGACTGCGTCGGTTGGATGCCCACGGGGTCATTCGTAGCGCAACGTATCCACCGGATTCGACCTTGCGGCGGCGAGGGATCGGTAGCTGATTGTACCCAGCGCGATGACGAGCGTGAGCACGCCGGCGAGCACAAAGACGCCGAAGCCGATGTCGATGCGATACGGATACTCGGCCAGCCAGGAGCGCATCAGCACAAACGCGATCGGCGAAGCGATGACAAACGCGACGGCGACGAGACGCAGGTACTCCTTCGAAAGCAGCATCAGAAGCTGGGGGATGGTGGCGCCGAGCGCCTTGCGGATGCCGATCTCCTTGGTTCGCTGTTCGGTCGTGACGGCTGCGAGGCCGAACAGCCCGAGGCACGCGATGAAGATGGCGAAGCCGGCGACGATGGCAACCACCTCGCTCACCTGCTGGTCCGTGCGGTAGAGTTCGCTCAGGTGTTCGTCGAGGAACGAATAGTCGAACGGCCGATCGGTGACGGATGCCGTCCAGATACGCTCGACGGCGGTGATCGCCTCGCGCGCCATCGCAGGGTCGATCCGGATCGACGCCTCATCGTACCCGAAATCCTGGACGCTCATCGCGAGCGGCTCCACCTTGTTGTGGAGCGAGTTGAAGTTGAAGTCGCGCGCCACACCGATGACGGTGCCGAGCGTATCGTCGCCACCGAAGCCGATGCGCATCCCGAGCGGGTGGGTCCAGCCCATCTCGGCCACCATCGCCTCGTTCACCACGCGGGCCCGCCCCAGATCGGTGCCGCGTTCCTCGGAAAACCACCGTCCTTCTTTCAGATCCATGCCGTAAAAGTCGAGGTAGTTGTAATCCACGACGATGTTGGAAATGCTCAAGCCGATGGTTTCCCCGGCTTCCGTCTCGGCGCGCGTACCCCACTGGTGCAGGTTGTTGCCGAGGCGCTGGTTCGACGCCGTGACGCCCAGCACGCCCGGGGCGGCGAGGAGCGTCTGCTTCAGCGCCTCGTAGTGCGTATTGGCCATCCGGCTCATCGGGACGACCAGCACGTGCTCCTTGTTGAAGCCGATGTCGCGCTGCTGCATATAGCGGAACTGGCGCACGGTCAGCACGGTGCCCACGATGAGCGCCATGGCGATCGCGAATTGAAACACGACGAGCACGTTTCGGAAGGGCGTTTTACGGCCCGAGCGGCTCGTTGCGCCTTTCAGGGCGAGCACGGGGCGGAACGCCGAGAGGACGAACGCGGGGTAGACGCCGGCCAGCAGGCCGAAGCCCAGCGTCGCGCCGAGAAGCCAGACCGGCAGCGGCCAGGCGAACAGGGCCGTGAAGGGGATGTCGCGCTGGCTGAGCTGGTTCACGAACGGCAGCGCGAGCATCGCCAGACCGACGGCCAGGACGAGCGAGGCGAAAGCCATCACCAGCGATTCGCTCAGAAATTGCGACGCCAGCTCCGTTCGTCGCGCACCGATTGCCTTGCGCACGCCCACTTCCTTCGCGCGGGCCGCCGAGCGGGCCGTCGTCAGGTTCATGAAATTGATGCCGGCCACCACGAGCAGAAATCCGCCCAGCAACGCGAACATGTACACGTAGCGCCGATCGAACTTGCGCCAGTTCCGGTAATCGTGCGTCATGTGCGCCGACCCGAGGTGGACGTCGAGCAGGGGCTGGAGGTAGAGTTCGTACGCCTGGCTGCGCTCCTCGCCCATGTGGTTCAGCGTGAACTCGGGCAGCTTGCTGTCGAGATCGGAGGCGGAGGCGCCTTCGGCGAGCCGGAGGTAGGTGACGAGCCAGTTGGACCCCCAGTTTTGCATATTCCGCTCATCGTCATTCTCCTTCATCGAAAACACGGCGTCGAATTCGAGATGGGAGGGGCCCGGGAACGGCGCGAGGATCGCGGCCACGTGGTAGGTATTCTCGCCCACGATCAGCTCCCGGCCCATGGCATCCGCCGTGCCGAAGAGGGTCTGCGCCGTGCTCTCGGTCAGCACGATGGCAAACGGATCCGCCAGGCCGGCGGCGGGATCGCCCGCGCGCACCGGAAAATCGAACAGGGTGAAGAACGCAGGATCCACGCGAATGGGGCGCTCCACCAGCCGCAGCTCGCCGTCGATGGAAACCGTTTGCGGCGCGCCGGCAATGCGTGCGAAGGATTCGACCTCCGGATAGTCTTCCATCAGCGCCGGCCCCATCGGGTACATCGAGAGCGCCACATGCTGCGGCGTGATGCCGGTGAAGGACTGGATCTCGTTGAGCCGATAGATGCGTGGGGCATCCTCGTGGAAGGTGTCGAAGCTGAGTTCATGCCGGACGAACAGGAGGATGACCAGCGCCGCGGCCATGCTCATCGCGAGTCCGACCAGGTTGAGCAGGGCGGATCCGGGGTGGTTGCGGATCGACCGCAGGGCGAGTTTGAAGTAGTTCGTCAGCAGCATGGGCAGGTCCGGGTTGTTGTGCTAGAATACTAGCATGTATTCGATTGAGATGCCAGTGGGTTGCAGGGGATAGGTCGATGGATGGCGCAGCGGCGAACGAGGCCGTGTCTGAAAAATCGTTCTGGTCGCCCAGGAGCATGCAAGAACCTCCAAAACAGCGTTGAATCCTGACTCACGGTCAGGATGCGTTTCTGTCTGAAAGATTTTTCAGACAGAACCTGAATCGGTCGGAAACTTCGCATCGGACGTGGTAGCATGTGTATTCCGATACTCGTATGATGACTTTGCAACCGTTCCATGCCAGGTCCGAGGTCTCCCATGCCGCGTATCCACCTATTCCTTCTATGGATGAGCCTTGCGCTCATTTCGTTTACAGGGCCTGCCTCGGCGCAGGCGCCGCTCCGTCTGGTCGTCGATGCCGACCAGGGCGAAACCACCATCAGCCGGCACATCTACGGCCATTTCGCCGAGCACCTTGGCCGGGGGATTTACGACGGCATCTGGTCGAAGGCAGGCGGGGGCGACTGGGTGCTGCGCGACGACGTCATCGAAGCGCTGCGCGCCATCAAAATCCCCAACCTGCGCTGGCCCGGCGGCTGCTTTGCCGACTACTACCACTGGATGGACGGCATCGGCCCGCGCGCCGATCGTCCGACCATCGTCAACAACCTGTGGGGCGGGGTCACGGAGGACAACAGCTTCGGCACCCACGAATTCATGGCGCTGATAGACCGCCTCGGGGCCGATCCGGTCGTGGTGGGCAACGTCGGCAGCGGCACCGTGCAGGAGATGTCGCAGTGGTGGGAATACATGAACCATCCCGGTGTGAGCCCGATGGCCGATCTGCGCCGGGAAAACGGGCGGGATACCCCGTGGAACGTGCGGTTCTGGGGTGTCGGCAACGAGAGCTGGGGCTGCGGCGGCAACATGCGGCCGGAGTTCTACGCCGATCAGTACAAGCGCTACGCGACCTATCTGCACCGCTATGGCGACGTGCGCCCGTTCCGGATCGCCACCGGCGCCGGCAGCGACGACTACGCATGGACCGAGGTGATGATGCGCGACGCCGGCGAGATGATCGACGGGCTCGATATCCACAACTATACCCTGAACGGGACCTGGGCGAAGAAGGGGCCGGCGGTAGGATTTTCCGAGGCCGAGTGGTTCGAACTGATGCAACGCGCCCTCCAGCAGGACGACCTTGTGTCGCGGCATGCGACGATCATGGACCGGTACGATCCGGAGAAGCGCGTCTGGCTCATCATGGGCGAATGGGGCACGTGGCACGAGCGGGAGCCGGGGTCGACGCCCGGCTTTCTGTACCAGCAGAATACCCTGCGCGACGCGCTCGTCGCCGCCATCTCGCTCAACATCTTCAACAGCCACGCCGACCGCGTGAAGATGGCGAACATCGCGCAGACGGTGAACGTGCTCCAGGCGATGATCCTGACCCGCGGCGAGCAGCTGATCCTGACGCCGACCTATCACGTGTTCGCGTTGTATACCGCCCATCACGACGCCACGCTGTTGCCGATCCATCTGGATGCCGGCGCCTACACGTACGAAGACCAGTCGCTTCCCGCGCTGAGCGCGTCGGCGTCGAAACAGACGGACGGGTCGATCCTGATCACGATCGCGAACATCGATCCGCACCAGGCGCGCGATGTCGCCATCGACGTGCGGGGGCTGGACGTCCGTTCCGTCTCGGGCCGGATCCTGAACGGCGCGGCGATGGACGCGCATAACACCTTCGAACGGCCCAACGAGGTCGCGCCGGCGTCGTTCGACGGGGCGCGGCTCGCGGGAGGGACGGTCGCCCTGCAGGTGCCGGCGCACGCGCTCGTCGCGCTTACCCTGCGCTGATCCCAGGGCCATCGCATGCTCGCCGTGGCGGTGAGAAGCGTAGGGGCGTTTGGGTGCATGGGGGCATTTTTACCGCAAAACCTCCCATACCCCCATGCTCCCATACCGGGAGATGCTTACGTTTGAAGAGCATGCGATTGCCCTGGCGCTGATCCGCGCGGACTGGCATCAGTCCATGCCTGCGTGTATCTTGCTCGAATCATATTATCTCTTTGCTTTTTTTCCCCAACGCACCCATCCCCATGAAGGCGCACCGGCTGCTCCTAACGGCATGGCTGACCCTGGCGCTGGCATGGCCGGCGTCGGCCCAGCAAATTTCCCGCGATGAACTGCTTTTCCTGACGCCGGAATGGACCGGCGACCGGTTCGACGACGGCCGGCCGCGCGTGCCGGACGCCATCCTGGAGCGGATGAAACGCGTCACCCTGGAGGAAGCCTGGGCCGTCCTGCGCAACGCGAACTTCAACTACCAGTACGAGGACGGCTGGCAGACGATCAACCCGGACAGCGTGCTCGTCGGCCGCGCCGTGACGGCGACGTTTTTTCCGGGCCGGCCGGATATCCACCGGGTCATCGACGACCGCGGCCACAACCAGGACGGCCGCATCAAGGCGCAAAACGCGTGGCCCATCGACCTGCTCGTGAAGGGCGACGTGTATGTTGTCGACCAGTTTGAGGCGCATGTCGACGGGCCGACCGTCGGCGACAATCTCGGCAACTCGATCTATGCGAAAACCGGGAACGGGATCGTCTACAACGGAGCCATCCGCGACATCGACGGCCTCCGGGAAATCGGTTCGTTCACCTCGTTTTTCCGGAGCTATCACCCCTCCCATCATCTCAACAACCCGGACGGCCGGCTGAACACGACGCTCGTGGGCATCAACCAGCCGACGCGCATCGGGCGGGCGACCGTGATGCCGGGGGATGTGGTGCTCGGCCGCGACAGCGGCGTCCTCTTCATCCCGCCGCACCTGGCCGAACGGGTGGTGGTGACCTCGGAGATCGTCCGCCTGCGCGACCTGTTCGGGCATCAGCGGCTGCGCGAGCAGGTTTACACCCCCGGTCAGATCGACACGCGTTGGTCGGACGAGATCGAGCGCGATTTCTCGCAATGGTTGAACGACCACATCGACAAGCTTCCCGTCGGCCGCGAGCAGGTCGAGGCGTATTTGAAGACCCGAACGTGGTGAGCGCGGCGCAAGGCGCCCCTGGTTTCATGTTTCATGGTCAAGGTTTCAGGTGATGCACATGGCAAACTCCCGCCGATCCTTCCTCACCCGCAGCGCTTCGCTAGCCGGCTTCGCCGCGATGCCGGCCGCCGCCTTCGGGCAGGGGCTGCAGGACGCCGTCGAGCGCGCCAACCTGGCCTCGCGGCCGGCCGATCTGGAGATCACCGACGTCCGGTGCGGCTACTTGCGCGGCGGGCATGACCTGTTCGTCAAGATCTACACCAACCAGGACATCTGGGGCTGCGGCGAGGGCGTCGATGCGACGCCCGGGACCTACCATCTCGTGAAACAATTCGGGCAGCGGCTCAAGGGGAAGAGCCCGCTGAATGTCCACCGGCTGTTCGAGGACATCCGGCGCTCCGGGTTTTTCGAGGGGGCGCAGGCCGGCATGTTCGTCGCGGTGCTCACGGCGGTCGAGACCGCGCTGTGGGACCTCGCCGGCAAGGCGCTCGGCGTGCCGGTGTACCAGCTGCTCGGTGGCAAATTCAGGGACCGGCTGCGGGTCTATATGGACACCGCGCTCTACCAGTTTCGTCTCCCCAGGCCGGAGCAGTTCGCCGAAAGCGCGAAGGCGGCGGTGGAGATGGGGTTCACGGCCGTCAAGTTCGATCTCGATCAGGGCAACGACCCCAACAAATACGACCGGTACAACTGGACCGCCGGCCCGGCCGAGATCCAGCGGATGGTCGATCAGATGACCGCCGCGCGCGAGGCCGTCGGGCCGAACATCGACATCTGCGCCGACATGCACGGCCGCTACGACGCGCCGACCGCGCAGCAGGTGGCGAAACGGATGGAGCCCCTCGGGCTGATGTGGCTGGAAGAGCCCATCCCCGCCGAAAACGTCGACGCCTACAAACACATCACGGAGTCGACGACGACGCCGATCTGCGCCGGCGAGAACATCTATCTGGCGCACGGCTTCCGCCGGCTGCTGGAGCTGGGCGCCGTCGACATCATCATGCCGGACCTCCAGAAGGCCGGCGGCCTCGGCGAGGGGCAGCGCATAGCGAATCTGTCCAATTTGTACTACGTTCCGTTCGCGCCGCACATGGTGGCCTCCTTCCTGGGGGCGATGGCCTCCTGCCACGTGTGCGCTTCGGTGCCGAATTTCATGATCCTCGAGTGGCAGACCTATTTCCATACCGACCCGATGTACAGCGAGATCGTCACTTACGACGGGCCCATGGTGGAAAATGGATTTATCACGCTCTCGGAAAAGCCGGGCATCGGCGTCGAGATCAACGAGGAGGGGATGCGCCGCTATGCGACCCCGGGCGTGCCGTTTTTTGAATAACCCCTAGCCCACCACGCTGAGGCGTGAGGCTAGGGGTTCGACTTGAACGCGTTTTTTATCGCATTGTCATCTCGACCGGATCCCCGCGCACGCGGGGAGCAGCGGAGAGACCTCCCGACGGATGTCGCGACACATGACGACCAACCAGACGCACTTGTGACCAAACGAATCTACACCCTCTTTCTCGCCGCCGCCGGCCTCTGCGCGGTTGGGGCGCTCGTTGTCGGACTCGTGGCGGGGCTCGCCGCGACGGGGCCGCTCGTGGTCGCCTTGTTCGTCTTCCTAGCGATCGGCGGGCTCGGCGTGCCGGCGCTGAAACAGCTGGCCTTCACGATCTGGATCTTCGCGGCCGTGTCTGCCGCCTTGTATTATCCGGAGCCGTTTCTCGCGGTGGGCGACTACGAATTGAAGAACCTCATCGTACCGCTCATCCAGATCATCATGTTCGGGATGGGAACGGCGATGAGCCTCAGCGACTTCGCCGGCGTCGTCAAAATGCCGAGAGGGGTCGTTGTGGGGTTGATCTGCCAGTTCACGATCATGCCGCTCGTGGGGCTGATGCTCGCGAAATCGCTCGGGTTTTCGGATGAGATCGCCGCCGGCATCGTGCTGATCGGCTCGGCGCCGAGCGGCGTGGCGTCGAACGTGATGGCCTACATCGCCCGGGCTAACCTGGCGCTGTCGATCACCCTCACCGCGTGCAGCACGCTGCTGGCGCCGGTGATGACACCGTTTTTGATGAAGATGCTCGCCGGCCAGTTCGTGCCGGTCGATTTCTTCTCCATGATGATCGGCATCATCAAGATGGTGATCGTGCCCATCGTGCTCGGGCTCATCGTGAACCGCCTGCTGCGCGGTCACGACGGCTGGCTGACGCGCGCCATGCCCATCCTGTCGATGACCGCGATCGCCGTTGTGCTGACCATCATCGTGGCGACGGGACGCAACGACCTGCTGACGGTCGGACCGCTGCTGTTCGCCGCCGCGATCTTCCACAATGCCGCCGGCTACTTCCTCGGCTACTGGGGCTGCCGGCTGGTGGGGATGGACGAGCAGTCGTGCCGGACGATCTCCATCGAGGTGGGGATGCAGAACGGCGGACTCGCGACGGGCATCGCGCTCCAGATGGGGAAGGTCGCCACCGTCGGTCTCGCGCCGGCCATCTTCGGGCCGTGGATGAACATCTCCGGGTCGGCCCTGGCGAACTGGTGGCGCAGCCGGCCTCTCGGCGATGCATCCGTCACGCCGGCAGACGCCTGATGCGTTGCGAAATCCGTGTTCTGATTCGATCTGACGATTCAGACCCTGTCTAGATCGCGATCGACAGCCCAAAGGTTGGAATAAAGTCGGCCCGGAGACCGCTGTCGTTCAACGGGACGAGGATGTTGCCCATCATCACGATACGGTCGGATGGGGCCACTCGGAATCCAAAGGCCAGGTCTAGCGTGCTGTCGGTGGACCGTTGGGGGATGTTGGTCAGGTTGAACGTGCGTATCACGCTGCCGTTCTGGAAGCTCTCCGGGATGGATACCGAGCCCGGGAAAATCTGGATCGTCTCGTCTTTCTGGAGGTCGATCGCGCCGAGCAAATCGGCCGCCACGGTGAAGATGTTGGAGAGCTTCTGGTCGAAACCCAGAGCGAACTCGAATTCGTCGCTATCGAACGAGGCCATCCTGCGGTCGAAACCCACGTTTAAGTGGGGGTTGAAGTCGCCCATCCGCTTCGAGAAGATGCCGATGATACGCGCATTCATGTGGCCCGTCCCGAGGAAATTGGTGGAATCGCCTGTGGGCAGCCGGATGTCGGCCAGCAAGGCCGCGTTGATCGCCTGCGGTGTAGGGAGCTTGTATTTCAATCGGACGGCGATGTCGCCGATGCCGTTCGTCGTGGACGAATAGGCGCTCTCCGCCTCGAGGATAGGGTCGAGCAGCGTCCCTCCGAACCGATGCGCGGCGCCTTCAAACTCCGGACGGGCAGGGATCAGGCGGCCGTACGTAAAGCTGTTGATCACGGCATGTGCATTGCCCGAAAGCGATACATTGACCACGGGCACGAACAGACTGATATCGAGGTTCTGCAGCACGCCGGCGGTGAGGGTAAAGGCGAAGATACCGCTGGATACCTGCATATTCGGAAAGATATCGATATTGTCGAGTTCGTATGCCGGGTTCCCCAGGCTGCCATCCTCGGAGGTGTCTTCGTCGAAGGGCGGGGTGGGGGTGACGTCCTGATGGGCGAACGTGAACCGGATCTGGTCGATCGGCAAGCCGCGCAGCCTCTGGTAATTGACGTATGAATAACCCAGCGCGATGTTGATCTTGCCCCGGCCGATGGTTTCGGCCGTCTCGGCGAAGATGGGGCCGAGACTCTCGCTTGTCAGGACGGCGCGGCCGTTCGAAATGTCGATCGACATGCCGGCTATCGTCGAGCTCAGCGGGAACGACGAAATATTTGAAGCGATCAGTCCGTTCAGCGCTGGCGTAATCTCATTGGCAGCCTGTAGCGAGGCCGGCACGTAGTGCTCACCGTGGATATTGACGCTGCCGTCGGGATTGAGCCGGACCAGTTGATCTTCCAGAAACGAACGGAAGAGGTTGTCGAACGTCGAGCTCAGTTGGGCATGTGCGTCGTGCGTCAGCATGCACGCGTTGAGCGCGATGCCGGCCAGCAACGCGAGGACGGGGAGGTGGGACCAACGTCGCATGGATGTATCGAGGATGTGGCGGATCGGGCAGGTGGCGTGAACGAAGCCGCGATAAACCGGTGGTGAAAGCGGTGGGGTATGCGCTATTTGTACTGAAACTTCTCGTGTTTCCAGCCCTGTTCGCCACGAACGAGCGGCAAACGGAGGGGCAGGTCTGCATCGTCAGGGGCATTTTTGTTGTTGATATACCTCACCTTCACGTCACAGTCGAGTACGTATCGATCTGCGTCAATGTGGTTCAGCTGCTGACGTGTCATTTCGAAGGTGAAATTTCTGAAGGCCAGAAAGGTATTTCGCCAGATGTCGCGATCGGCGTCCGAGAGAGCAAATATTTGCTCGAGACGGTTGATGTCTTCGCTTTCGAACGCCGTCTTGAGCGCCATCGTCGCGTCGTCGACGAGCGAATCGACTCGTCTTTTTTCCTCGTCTTGCCGAGCGAGCTGGTTCGCCATGCCCTGCACGAGTTGCAGGGCTTCATTGTACTGCTTGTTGGACTGCGCGAACGCATTCTGGCTGAAGGCTTCGTCCCCGTCCTGTATGCGTGCCGTCACCTCCCTGAAAGCGGGAAGGTCGGCTGAACCGGGGGGCAGGGCGGCGATGAGCTGGTCGAGTGCGCGCTTGCCCTGCTGCGCATGCAGCTTTTCCACCGCGGTCGCTTCGATTTCCGCCGCTTGAACGCCCGCCAGGGCCGATGTGTAAAGCTCCGTTGCTTCCGTGTACGCGCCGCGTTCAAAGGCCTGGTCGGCCTGGCGCTGGGCAGCGACGGCTTTGTCAAACGTCGCCAGCGTCGAAAGGATGGACATTTCCGACGTGAGCTGGTTACGTGTCAGGAGGAGCTCGTCGCGCGCCTGGGCGGCCTGCTGTTTCTGGAGTTCGCGCGCATGGAGTGTATCGACAGGAGCGGGTGACACGGCGGCTTGCGTGGGCGCCGGCTCGTCAAGCTCTGCTGCGATCGGCGACGATGAAACGACGGCCGGTGTTGCGTCCGGTTCGACAGCGGGACTGGAAATCGGAGTATCTGAGCGGTCGGTGTTGTCAACCTCCGGCGCCGGCACAGATGTTTCGGTGGGTTGTGCGGTCGGGGGAGGCGGTGGATCGCCGTTCATCGCCACGGCAGGCGGATCGCTACGCGTTGGCGACGAGGGAGACGAGAGCAAAAAATACGTAGCGAAGGCAGCCACCGGCACGAGGACGGCCAGCATGATCACCATAGGGGCAATCGAGCGCTCCGGTGGGGCGGCGCCGGCGTGTGAGGTCGGGATGGGCTCTTCCCGGGGGGTGAAAGGCGCTAGATCGCTGTCTTCCTGGCGTGCGAGGGCGGTCTGCAGGCCGACAGCGGCCTGTGTATCGTCCAATTGGCCAAGCAGGGCCCGGTTGCGGAGGACCTGCTGCACCTGGTTCAGATCGTCGATCAACACCTGCATGTCCTGGTAGCGCTCATCAGGATCCTTTTGCAGCGTGCCTTCGACGATCTCGGTCAGCGCAGGCGGGAGATCGCCTCGGCGCTCGACGAGCAGTATCGGCGGGTTGTTTACAATCGAATAAATCAGCGCGTGCTCGTAGTTTTCTTCGAACGGCAGTGCGTTGCACAGCATTTCGTACAGGAGGACGCCGAAAGACCAGATGTCACTTCGATAATCAACGGTTTCCCCTCGCGCCTGTTCGGGTGACATATACGCGAGCGTGCCGAGTGTCGTGTTGGTTTTCGTGAGTTGGATGCCGCGCCCGATCTTGGCCAGGCCGAAATCCATCAGCTTCACCCGTCCTTTGGCCGTCAGCATGATATTCGACGGCTTTATGTCGCGATGCGTGATGCCGTGTTCATGCGCCGTATGCAAACCTTCAGCGATGTGTAATGCGATCTGGAGGGCATCTTGCAAGGAGATCGGACCTTCCTTGATCCGTTGCTTCAGCTCCATCCCGTCGATGTATTCCATCACGAAGAAGATCTCCCGCTCGTCTTCGGGCCCCGGCATTTCTTCGATCGCGTAGATCGTCGCGATGTTGGGATGATTGAGTGTGGCGGCGGCCTGTGCCTCGATGCGAAACCGGGTACGGACGTCAGGTATCGTGGCGTACTGCCAGGGTAAAAACTTGATGGCTACATCGCGCTTGAGCTTGGTATCAAACGCCTTGTAGACCACGCCCATGCCGCCTTCGCCGAGCTTCTCGATGATCTGGTAGTGCAGTCGCGATGTGCCGATCAGTTCCACGTCCTGTTGCCTGAATAGAAGGTGCCGACGCTCTGGATTGAAAACTAAGGCCGCTGTTTTTTCCCGAGGAAATCCTATCGCACGGTTGTCGATCGGGTACCGATCGCCTTCGTTCGCATCGGAATTAAAACCGGCTCCGCGGGGCGCCACTCCTCATAAAGCGAATAGCGTAAAAGGGGTACCCGATCCGCCATCGGATCGTCACGTTGCATGGGTTCCTCGACATCGCCATCCTGCTAGATATGAACAACGCCAGATTTAAGCAAGTAAAGCCCCGTGTCATCAGGGCAATCGCATTCGCTTCAAACGTGAGCATCTCCCGGTATGGGGGTATGGGATTTTGCGGTAAAAAATGCCCCCATGCATCCCAACTCCCATACGCTTCTCACGGCCACGACGAGCATGCGATGGCCCAGCCGGGTCATAAACAGGCCTGGTCCGGCGTTGTGCCACTCGCTTCTCACGACATGGCGTCGCGCCCATGCCGATCACGTCTATCCTTTTCGGCGTTCACGTCCCTGTTCCAAGCGTCCAGGGACTCATGGCGCAGCGTTCCATGCCGTCGCCGGCTTGCGAAGCGCCGGCTCCAGGCCCGTAGATTCCCGATCCATGCACGCCTATATTGAACTGATAGTCTAGCCATCCGGTCGATATGCGATCCAAATCGAAACAGGCGGTACTGCTCATCCACGGCATCGGCGAGCAGCGCCCCATGGATACGCTGCGGGGGTTCGTGAAGGCGGTCTGGACGACCAACACCGCAATCCAGCACGAGCACGCACGGCCCGGCGTGTTCAGCAAGCCGGACATGCTGTCGGGCAGCTACGAGCTGCGCCGGATCACGACCACGCAGGACCGCAACGGCGTGCGCACCGACTTCTACGAGTTCTACTGGGCGCACCTGATGGGCGGCACGTCGCTGGGGCACATCGCGTCCTGGCTGCGCATCCTGCTGCAGCGCAAACCGTGGAAGCTGCCGGCGCACCTGCGGGGCGCGTGGGTCTTTCTGGTGCTGGTGATCGTGTTCGTGGCGCTCCTCGCCGTGCAGCTGACCGTGCCCGACTTCATCGAGCTGCCGCGGCTCCTCACGGGTGTCGGCGGCCTGATCGTGCTGGGCATCATCGTCCCGCTGATCAACGGCATCGTGGGGGATGCGGCGCGGTACCTCAATCCCGAGCCGTCCAACATCCACCGCCGGCAGGAAATTAGAAGCCACGGCGTCGACATCCTGAACAAGCTGCATGCGTCCGGGCAGTACAGCCGCATCGTGGTGGTGGGGCACAGCCTCGGGAGCGTGATCGGGTACGACGTGTTGTCGTGCGCGTGGCCGGCGTATGCCGAACAGGTAGAGAAAGGAAAAAACAACCCGGTCCTGACGGCGCTCGAGCAGGAGCTGGGCGAGGGGGCGGTGGATACGGCGCGTTATCAGGATCGCCAGCGCGCCCTGCTCGGCGAACTCCAGGCGAACGGCTGCCCGTGGCTGGTGACGGATTTTATCACGCTGGGGAGCCCGCTCGCCCACGCCGAGCTCCTGCTGGCGCACGACGACGCCGACCTGCGCGCCAAGCAGGAGGAGCGCGAATTGCCGCGATGCCCGCCCGTGCTGGAGGCCGGCAAGATATCCTTCCCCGCGCACCTCGCCCGCCGCAAGCTGCATCATGCCGCCGTGTTCGGGCCGACGCGGTGGACGAACCTCTATTTCCCGGCCCGATGGCTGGTGAAGGGCGACTTCATCGGGGGCGCCCTGCGGCCGGTCTTTGGCGAGGGCATCGCCGATGTCCCCGTGCACACGACCCGGCGGTACGGCCTCCTCACGCATACCCTCTACTGGAAATTGGGGCCGAACGACGCGGCCCTCCCGCACATCGAGCGGCTGCGCGCCGCGATGAATATGCTGGACGCGCTGCATGCCCCTGAAGCGGAGGCCTAGAACCATTCGGTCGCTGCGGGGTTGCGTTCCCGTCCTTTCTCTCTGGCGGTCCGTCCGGGCCTCCTTGCCGCGCCTATGCCGCTGAACGAACCGCTTCCCCAGGCCATCCAGACACAAATTGCCGGCGCCGAGCCGGTGGCTACCGCCGCCACCGACCTCGACGCGAACGGCCAGTTCGGCGCCGCGTGGCTGGTGCTGACTCGCGACCGGCTTCAGGTGTACGCTCCGGAGGGCGGGCCGGCGCGCATCGATCTGGCGCTCCCGGATATCCAGTCGCTGCAGGCCGAAGGCCTGGTGGGCGCCGGGGCGATGGTCGCGACGCTGGACGACGGCGCCAGCGTGGAGGTGCTCCGGTATTCGAACGCGCTGCAGCGCACCTTCGGCCGGATCGCGCGGTACGTAACCGATCTGCGCCGGTATGAACGCGACCGGGCCCGGGCCGAACGCGGCGAGACGGACAAAGACGGCAACCCGATTCCGATGCCGGAGGCCCCGCCGCAGCTGGACCTCGGCGTCGACGAGGATCGCCGATGCCCCACGTGCCACCTCTTGCTTCCGGAGGGGACGCGTGTGTGCCCCAACTGCATGAGCAAGGGGAAAGCCATCCGGCGCATGCTCGCCTATCTCCAGCCGCACCGCCGGGCCATCGTCACCATCTGGGTGACGATGATCGTCGGCCTCGTGTTTTCCCTCGTGCCCACCTATCTGACCCGGCCGCTGACCGATCGCGTGCTGAACCCGGTCGACGACCCGCTGCCGATGGATCAGCGGCTGAGCCTGCTCGGCTGGCTCGTGGTGATCCTGCTCGGCGCGCAATTCGGCGGGCAGGCGCTCGCGGTGTTTCGGGGGCGCATGGCGGCCAGCCTCGGGCAGCGCCTCTCGCACGAACTGCGCAACGACGTCTTCAACCACCTCCAGCATCTTTCCCTCAAGTTCTTCGACAAGCGGCAGGCCGGCGCGCTGATCCCCCGCGTCACGCGCGACACGCAGTCGCTGGAAATCGTGCTGGTGGATAGCATCCAGATGTTCTTCTCGAACATCTTTCTGTTTTTCGGGATCGGGATCGTGTTGTTCTGGATGAACTGGAAGCTGACGCTGCTCGTCTTCATCCCGGCGCCGATCGTCCTGCTGCTGTCCCGATACAGCTGGGACCGGCTGATGAACGTGTGGCGGCGGACGTGGCACCAGGACAGCCGGCTGGTGGCGACGGTGAGCGACAGCCTCTCGGGCATCCGGGTCGTCCGCGCGTTCGCGCGGGAGCACCGGGAGGTCGAGCGGTTTGACCAGCGCAGCACGGAGCTGTTCAAGGCGCGGGTCGAGGCCGATCAGCTGTGGGTCACGTTTTTCCCGATCCTCTTCTTCATCATGAGCATCGGCAACCTCATCGTGTGGTATGTCGGCGGCTACGAAATCATCGAGGGCACCCGGCTCGGCGCGCAGCTGGTGCCGAGCCGGGAGGTATTCACCCTCGGTCAGTTTTTTGCGTTTCTCGGCTACCTCGGACAGTTCTACGGGCCGCTGCAGTTCATGAGCCGCATCACCGACTACCTGTCGCGTTCGCTCGCGTCGGCCGAGCGGGTGTTCGAGGTGCTCGACACGGAGTCCGAGGTGAAGGATGCCGAGGCGCCGGTGCCCATGCCGGCGATCGAGGGACGGATCGCGTTTCGGAACGTCACGTTCGGCTACGACCCGCTCAAGCCGGTGCTGAAGGAGGTCAGTTTCGAGGTGGCTCCGGGCGAGATGATCGGGCTGGTTGGCAAGAGCGGGGCCGGCAAGAGCACCACGATCAACCTGCTCTGCCGGTTCTACGAAGTGCAGGAAGGCGCGATTCTCATCGACGGGGTGGACATCAAGCAGATCGCGCAGCACGACCTCCGCTCGCAGATCGGCGTCGTCCTCCAGGAGCCGTTCCTGTTCAGCGGGTCGATCTACGAAAACATCGCCTTCGCCCGTCCGGAGGCCTCGCGTGAGGACGTCATGGCTGCGGCGAAGGCGGCGAACGCGCACGACTTCATCGTCCAGAAGCCGGACGGCTATGACACGCAGGTGGGGGAGCGGGGCCAGACGCTCAGCGGCGGCGAACGCCAGCGCATCAGCATCGCGCGCGCCATCCTGCATAACCCGCGCATCCTCATCCTCGACGAGGCGACGGCGTCGGTCGACACCGATACCGAGAAGCAGATCCAGGAAGCCATCGCCCGGCTCATTCGCGGCCGCACGACGTTCGCCATCGCGCACCGGCTGAGCACCCTCCGCAACGCCTCCCGGCTCGTGGTGCTGAAGGACGGCAAGATCGCCGAGGTGGGCACCCACGCCGAGTTGATGGCGTCCGAAGGCGAGTTCTACCGGCTCGTGAAGATGCAGCAGGAGATGAACCAGATCATCGAGGTGACCTGATCCGATGCGTGAAACCGCAACCCCGTCCACCGCAACCCTATCCACTGCAACCCCGCTCACCCTCGTCGAGGCCTCCCGCCTGGAGATGCTGGATCCGGCGCGGCTGACGTTTTTCCGCCACGGCGCGGCGCTCCGGTTGACCGTCGCCGGCGACCGGTCGTACCTCAGCGTCGCCGTGCTGCGCGCGTTCCCGCTGTCGGAGCCGGCCCGGTTTCTGAGCCTGCGGGACGGTGAGGGCAAGGAGATCGGCGTCCTCGCCGAGCCGGCGGCGCTCGGCGAGGCGGATCGCCTTATCGTCGAGGACGCCCTGGAAAGACGGTATTTCGTGCCGGAAGTGACGCGGATCCTCGCGGCGAAAGAGCGCTTCGGCACGGTCGACTGGACGGTCCAGACCAACCGCGGCGAGCGCCGGTTCACGACGCAGAACCTGCGCGAGAACAGCACGCGCCCGGCGCCGGGCCGGCTGATCCTCTCGGACATCGACGGCAACCGCTACGACATCCGCGACATCGACGGGCTGGACCGGGAGAGCCAGACGCTGCTGTACAAGCACGTCTGAAAAACGCGGGCCGCCTATTTCAGCAGGATCACCGGCCGGCTCACGCGGAAGGCCTCGCCGGCGGCCGTTACGACATACACTCCGCCGGCTAGATCGCCGACTTCGATGTCGAACACGTACGGGATGTGGGCCTGCAGCCGGCCGGCGTGGAGGCTGCGCACCTGGCGCCCGAGGGCATCGTGCAGTGCAATCGTCACATCCTGCTCGAAGGTCAGCGTCAGCTTGAGCCGGGTGGCGTGGGCGAAGGGGTTGGGATAGGCCGGCGTGAGCAGGGCCTCCATGGGGATGGGACGGTCCTGATCTTCGACCGGCAGGGCGACGCTGAGCGAGGCCTCCACCGCGCCGATGTCGCACCCGTCGCTCGCGTTTGAAAAGACATCTCCCGGGATGTCGACCAGGCGGGGGCCACCGATCTGGTCGACGTCGAAGCCCGTCCGCTGGCAATCGCCGTTGTCGATGAGGATGCTGGCCGCCTGCGGGCGGTGCGTCAGCGTGGGGCCGCCGTTGTCCGCCAGCGGATGCAGGAACGGGTTTCTGGGGAAAAATGCGCTGCCCACCAGGTCGCTTGCGAGCGGGATAAACACGTTCCGGGCGTTTACCCGGGCGTCCGGGTCGCTGTTGCTGATGAAGTTGAAGCCCTGCGAGACGATACCGATGCCCGTCAGGCGCTGGTCGATGAGGTCGGAAAGGACGTCGCCCTCGGCCAGGTTCGAGGCGACGATGGTGCTGTAGAGGAAAGTCTTCGCGTCCTCGCCGTTCCAGATGCCGGCTCCAGGGAAGCCGGAACGGTTGTCGACCACGGTGGAATTCCGGAGGACGGTCGTCCCGAAATCCGCATTCATCAGTCCGCCCGTGCGGCCGGACGCGTTGCCCGAGATCGTGCTGTTCACGACGGCAAGCGTATCGCCGCCCCGGTTGCGGATTCCGCCGGCGTCCTGCGCCGCGGTGTTGCCCGAGACGGTGGAACTGGTGATCGTGAGCCGTTTGTTGTTGTAGATGCCGCCGCCTTCGTTGTCGGCGGTATTCCCGGAGATCGTCGATGCGTGGATGGTCATCGTGCCGGCGCTGGCGTTCCATATGCCGCCGCCGCGAGTCGAGCGGTTGCCGGAGACGGTGGAGCGCTCGATCCGTACCGTGCCGGCCGCGTTGTAAATGCCGCCGCCGTTCGGGGAGAAATCCCCGCCGGCTTCGTTGTCCAGGATCTCGCTGTCGGCGATCAGCAGGGTGGCGGCGCTGTGGATGTACACGCCGCCGCCGTTGTCCAGCGCCCGGTTTCCGGTGATGCGTGTCCGATTCAGGGTCAGATCGGCCCCTTGCCCGACCCATATGCACCCGCCGATGTCGGTCGCGTAGCCGTCCCGGAGCGTCAGGTCCGATAGCGTCGCCTTGACGCCGGCCTGGACAGCGATCACGCGGGAGGCGCCGTTGCCGCTGATGGATAACGCGTCCATCCCCGGGCCGGCGAGGATCACGTCGCGCTCGATGGAGAGGGCTCCGCTGGTGAGCGTCAGCGTCTGCCCGGCCAGCGCGTCGTCAAACCGGATTTCGTCGCCGGCATTCGCGGCGGCGAGCGCGTCGCGCAGCGTGCCGGCTCCGGCATCGTCCAGCGAGGTGACCGTATGCGTTGTCTGGGCGGCCGCCGGGCGGTGCGCCGCGAAACCGATCAGGAGCATCACGAGCGCGAACAGGGCGATCGAGGGGGCGGTGAGCGTCTTCATAAAGCGGTGAGGCATGGTTCGCGGGAAGATAGTCGCTTTCCCGATCACAGGCGAACCCAAAAACCATCCCCTTTCTGCAGACGTGACGCCGCGCACGTCGGCAAAAGCGTGAAGGGGCGGCCGGATCTCTCCGGAACATCCCGTCTCGGAAATGCCGCATCCCGCATACTGCATCCCGCATCGCCCACCGCCTAGTTTCCCGCAGCGTCCAGGGCTGCGACGGCGACGCGGTACACATCCCCCTGTCCGTTCCCCGGCCCCCGGAGCCGGCGCGCCATGGTCTCGTAGGACGCCGGCTGCGGATCGCCGATGCCACGCCGGCTCGTGAAAAAGAAGGCGTGGCCGTCGGGCGAGAGGGCCGGGCAGAAGTCGAGGGCCTCCGAATTGATCGGGGCGCCGAGGTTGACGGCGGGCAGCCAGTCGCCGGCGTCGTTTTTGCGGCTGATGTACAGGTCGCCGCCCCCGAGATCGTCGGGCCGGCCGTAGGACGAAAAGATCAGGGCTTGCTCGTCCGGACTCAGCAGCGCGTTGAATTCGTCGAACGCCGTATTGACGGCGTCACCCAGGTTTTGAGGTTCGAGAAAGCCGCCGGCGCCGTCCGGTTGCGCGATGTAGAGGTCTTCTCCGCCGGCCGAATCCGCTTTTCGGGCGGTGAATACGAGGGCGCCGCGGGAAGAGACGCTGGGGTAGAACTCGTTGCCCTCGGTGTTGACCGGCGCGCCGAGGTTGACGGGCTCGCTCCAGCCGTCGGCTGTTCGATCGAGATACCAGATGTCATAATCCACCGACGTGCTGTCGCCGGCGGGAGGGCGGTTGGAGACGAAATACAGGCGCTGCCCGTCGGGCGCAAAAAACGGTTCTAGATCGCTGTATTTCCCCGAGAAGGCGGCGATTTCCGGAGCGCCCGACCCTTCGGCGGCGACCTCTACGATCGTGCCGGTGTTGCCGTTCATGATCGTAAAAAAGATCGTCCGGCCGTCGGGCGAGAGGGCGATGTCGCGCTCGTTCAGGTCCGTCGACACGACGCCCTCGCCGAAGAGGGTCGGTGTAGCGCGTGGGGGTTCGGACAGGCGGAGGTTCGTTCTGGCCTGAGCAGGTTCAGGGCCGGCGTCGCCGCCGCAGCCGGCGAGGAGCGGCATCATCGCGGCGGCGAGGAGCCATGGCCAGAACGTACGGCGGGTGGTGGGGGAGGTTGACCGGAGCATAATGAATGCAGGGACTGCGTGAGGTGGTGTGTGAAACCACGCCTACGTGCCCCGTGCCGCAAGAGGTTCGCTCGCCGCAGGGCAAAAGGAACGCCCGTTTCTAGCTCGCCGGCTCGTCGACGTGGTGCCCCAGCCGGCGCGCCCAGCGCTCCACCATCTCCGGATCCAGACGCAAGATGCCGTCGCGGGTCACCCCCTCGGGTGGCGCCTCGTAGACGGTCAGCCGTTCGAAAACAGCGGCTCGTTCGGCGGCCTCGACCTGCAGGAGCAGTTGCCAGAGCGTGATGACGTCGGTAGATGTCGCTTCGGCGAGGACGCGTTCGAGCGCGGCCAAGCCGCCGTCCTCGAAGTCGTACTGCCGCAGCGCCTCGCGCAGCGCAGGGGACGCCTGCTCGTCGAACGGCGTTCCCGGGCCTTTCTCGCGGTGCGCCAGGCACATGGCGCCGGCCGGCACCAGAACGGCGCGTCCGTCCCGCTCCAGCTCGACATACCCGGAGGTCACATGCAGCAGGCTCGCCCCGGTGCTGTCGACGCTCAGGGTATAGATGCAGCCGAGGTCTGTCGCCAGCGCGGAGGGCGTCTCGACAAAAAACAGCCGCGGCGGCGCCCAGATGAACGCCTCGATGCGGCCCTGTTCCAGCGCGAGGCGGTGATCGGTGTCGCCGGCCCCGCGAAGCTGGAGGCGGGTGCCCGGCGCCACGTCCACCTGGCCGATCGCGCCGACCTCGACGCGGGCGCGCGATGAGGCGTCCGTTTCGAGCCAGTCGCCGACGCGAAGCCGGCCGGTGTCGACCAGCCGTTGCGCGGCGATGGCCGGGCTGCCTTCGACGGAAACGACCTCCCAGGCCGGCGCCGCGGTGTCGCGCAATGCCCAGATCGCAGCCCAGATCGTCGCCCCTAGCACCAGCACGCCGGCCAGCGCATAGGGCCAGCGCCGCCCGCTCCGGCCCCGGCCGGCAGGGGCGCGCCTCGGCGGCCGGGCGTCCGCCGGGCCGGGTGCCGCGACCGGCTGCAGCCGGGCCGAAATGCCGGCCCAGAGGTCCTCGGGAGGGGTGAGCGCCGGCGGGAGCCGGTGCAACCGATCGACGGTATCCTTCAGCCCGTCGAACGCGGCCTTGCAGGCTTCGCACGACGCCAGGTGCTGATCCACGCGCGCACGCTCCTCGGCCGGCAATTCGCCGTCGAGATAGGCGCTCAGGAGCCCGGTGATATGCTGGGAGGTGGTCATCTTGTCATCTCGTTGAATCCAACATCGCCCGAAGCAGCTGCCGCGCCCGGTGCAGGTGCGCCTTCGAGGTGCCGGTCGCGATGCCCATCATCTCGCCGATTTCCTCATGCCGGTAGCCTTCGATGTCGTGCAGGACCAGCACGGCCCGCGCTTGCGGGGGGAGCGTGGCGATGCCTTGCTCCAGGTCCATCTTTGCATCCGTCTGCCGATCCCGGGAGGGGGGATCGCTGTCGGCCAGATCGTCGAGGCTGTCGACCCGGCCGGCGCGGCGCTGCTGCGTCCTGAGCTCGCCGAGGACGACATTGACGGTCAGCCGGTGGAGCCACGAGCTAAAAGCGGCCGTTCCGTGGAAGGTCGCGAGCTGGCGCCAGGCGTGGACGAAGGCGTCCTGGGTCAGGATGCCGGCGCGGACCGGGTCGGCTACCATGCGGATGCATATCGCGTAGACCCGGCCGACGTGCATGCGATAGAGCTGTTCAAACGCATTCGCATCGCCGGCCTGGGCCCGATCCACGAGATCGTCCGGTACGGCATCGGGCGGGGCGTGCGGGCGTTCAGCCAAATGAATCTCCACAGGTTCGGCGGTCGGTCTGGTCCGGAGTCGAAGGTAGGATGCGCGGCGCCGATCAAAGGTTTAGCGCCTGTCGGAAAAAATCGTTCAGACCGCGCGGGCTACCCGGGCGCGATGCTGGGGCCATCGCTGTTTTTGGGGTTTTCGGATGCGAAGGGACACTCCGAATGCCTTTTTTTGACGCTGCATGGACGGCTGCAAAAATAAAAAAGGCGGGTCAACTAAACGCTGGAACGTGGCAGGGCATCCTATCCCTGAACGGTTCTCCGCGAGCGTCGCCGCAGAATCGATTGCACGAACCAGACCGGAAAACAACCATGAAACCCACGATTCAACGATTTCTGCTGCCCGTCGCGCTGTTGCTGCTCTTCGTCGGGACCGCCGCCGCACCGCAGGGCGGCTTCGAGGTCCGCGCCGAGCGTCCTGCCGTCGACGGGGCCGTACTGATGGTATACATGTTCGGATGCGACGAGCCGCAACGGGCGACGGTCGTCGGGATGGCCGAAGGGCAGGTCGACGGCGTCCGCCAGTCCAGGCCGCTGACGCTGCAGGCGCGATCGGCCGGCGTGTACGACGTAGTGTGGGAACGGCCCGCCGAGGGCGAATGGGTCTTGACGTTTACGGCGACCTACCACGAGCACCTGAGCAGCCTGGTCGTTCCGATCGACGACCAGGGCGTGGCGCAGCTGCCGGAGGCTGATCGGTACGGCCGGCGTTTCGAGCCGATCCGCCGCGAGCTGACTTCCGCCGACATTTCCCAGGCGCTGGAGCGGCTGGCGGTGGCGGGGCGATAACACACTCGACGGGCTAGGAAAGAAAAAACGGGTAGCAGGATGCACGACATCCCGCTACCCGTTTGACTGTTTACCGCGCGCCGGCGACTACCCGGTCCCGGTCGCGTCAGCCGACCGAACTCGGCAGTTCGAGGCCCTCCAGCGCCGGCGCGAACGGCTGGCTGTAGAGCCGTTTTCCGGTCGCCTTCGCGAGGGCGTTGGCCAGCGCGCCCGAAACGGGCGGGAGCGAGGGTTCGCCGAGGCCTGTCGGGTCGATCCCGTTGTCGACGAAAAACGCCTCGACGGCTTTCGGGGCCTGGCTGTTGCGGATGAGGCTGTAGCCGTCGAAGTTGCGCTGCTCGGGCCGGCCGTCGGCGATGGTGATCGCGCCGTACATGGCGTGGCCGATGCCGTCCACGATGCCGCCTTCGATCTGGTTGAGGGCGGCGTCGGGGTTGACGACGATGCCGCAATCGACCGCGCACCAGACTTTCTCGACGACGGGGCGGTTTCCGTCCATCGTCAGGTCGAGCACCTGGGCGACGTACGAGTTGTGGCAGAAATAGGCCGAGACGCCGCGGGCCATGCCGGACGCGTTGTCCCAGCCGGCTTTCTCGCGGACGAGCCTGAGCACGCCGGCGTACCGCGCGGCGTCGTAGTCGTTGTTATCGCCGACCGGGTTGTTGATGGCGCGGTCGAACAACGCGAGCCGGAAGGCGATCGGGTCCTTGCCGGCGGCTTCGGCCACCTCGTCGAGGAAGGCGTTTTCCACGCCGGCGATGAAATTGGACCGGGGCGCGCGCCAGGCGCCGGTCGATACGTTGGAGTTCAGCGAGGCCGTTTCGGCGAGGTAGTTATCCACCGCGCCGGCGGGGAAGCGGTTGGCGAAGACCGGGCTCTCGTTGATCCCGGCGCCCCGAATGTGGAACGCGATCAGGTTGTTGTCGGCGTCGAGCGCGGCGCGGTAGCGGACCTGGTACGCGGGGCGATAGGTGCCCTGCGTCATGTCGTCCTCGCGGGTGTAGATCAACTTGATCGGCGTGCCGGTCGCTTTCGAGATCAGCGCGGCCTCGGCGCCGAAGTTGCCGTACAGCCGCCGGCCGAAGCCGCCGCCCATGCGGGTGAGCTGGATCGAGACGTTTTCGATCGGGATACCGAGCAGCGCCGCCACGGAGCGGCTCAGTGGCTCGGGCGTCTGGATCGGGCCGATCAGCTCCGCGCGGTCGCCCTGGACGTTCGCGAAGAAGTTCATCGGCTCCATCGTGTTGTGCGCGAGGAACGGCGCCGTGTACGTCCGATCGATCACCTTGGCGGCATTCCGGAACGCCGCCTCGGGGTTGCCGTCGCGCCGGGCCACGTCCGCCTTGCGGGCCGTGAGCAGGGAAGCGAGCGCGGCCGACTGCTCGTCGCTGCTTTCCATCTTCGACGTGGCCTCCCACTGAACCGACAGCGCCTTCTTCGCCTTCATCACCTCCCAGGTCGACCGGCCCAGCACCACCACGAGTTCGGGGAAGGCCGTCGTGTCCGACCATTGCGGCTGGAAGCCCTCGGGACGGGTGTTGATCGTGATGACATCGACGATGCCAGGCATCGCCTTGGCGGCCGCGGCGTCGACGGATTTGACGGTCATGCCGAACGCCGGCGGGTGCTCGATCATGGCGATCAGCATCCCGTCGCGCTTGAAGTCCAGCCCATACAGCTTCTCACCGCGGACGATCTTCGGCGCGTCGACGTTCTTCTTGCTATGGCCGACGATCGAAAACGTCTTCGGGTCCTTGAGCGCGACGTCTTCCGGCACCGGGAGGAGGGCCGCCGCGCTGGCGACCTCGCCGTAGCCCATCGACTTCTTCGAGCCGGCGTGCGTGATGACCCCGTTTTTCGTCGTCAGTTCGGCTACCGGCACCTGCCACTCCTGCGCGGCGGCTTCCATCAGCATGCGGCGCGCCGTGGCGCCGGCCTGACGGAGGGCGGACCACGTCTGGCGGATCGACTGGCTGCCGCCGGCCGTTTGCCGGATGTATTTCGCGGTGTCGAGGCCCGCCTGTTCGACCAGCACGTGCTTCCAGTCCACGTCCAGCTCCTCCGCCACGATCATCGGCATGGAGGTCTTGACGTTCTGCCCGATTTCAGGCATGGGAGACATGATGGTGACGATCCCGTTCTCCGCAATCTTGAGGTAGGCGTTGAGGTCCGTGATCGCGCCGGCCGGCGCGAGCGGGTTCGCTGCGGGCTGACAGCCGGCGAACCAGTTGAAGCCAATCATCAGGCCGCCTCCCGTCATGGCGGAGGCTTTCAGGAAGGAGCGGCGGTTGAGCGTCGTGTTCATAGCAGCCGGGTTGCGTAAGGTGAGCGGATGAGCGGGATCAGCGGTTCGAGGCGGCCGTCTTCACGGCGGCCCGGATGCGGAGATAGGTGCCGCAGCGGCAGATATTCCCGTTCATCGCAGCTTCGATCTCTTCGTCGCTCGGGGCAGGGTTCGTCTTCAGGAACGCCACGGCCGTCATGATCTGGCCGGCCTGGCAGTAGCCGCATTGCGGCACGTCGTGTTCCTTCCAGGCTTGCTGAACCGGATGGTCGCCCTCCTCGGAGAGGCCCTCGATCGTGGTCACCGCCGCGTCGCTGACAGCGGAAACGGGCAGCGTGCAGGAACGGACGGCGACACCGTCCAGATGCACCGTGCATGCCCCGCACTGCGCGATGCCGCAGCCGAATTTGGTGCCGGTGAGATCCAGATGGTCGCGCAGCACCCAGAGCAGCGGCGTGTCCGATTCGACATCTACTTGATGCCGCTTTCCGTTTACGTTGAGCGTGTAGGTAGCCATGGCGAGAAGAGCTAGATGATTGCGGAATGGCTTAAAAATACGCCTTCGCCCCGCCAGAATCCAGACACGTTGTAAATAAGGAAGCAGGGCGTCGATGGGGCTGTGTGCAGGGGGACGAAAATCAGTTGGCAGACATGTCATAACACGTCTTGTTGTGGACATGTAGTGTTAGGCCCTTACGGAGGAGCGGAGATCGCCGGCAGGTCGACACGCGGATCGACGGTCCATCCCCGGATGCGGCGGGCCGTATCCTGTCCACGAACGCCTCCGGAACGGCTGGACGGCGCGGCGGGCTTCGGCCCGCCGGCTGATTTCCGCGTGAATGATGTAGGAGGTTTTTGCAACGATCCGCCCCGGCGAAGGCAGCCCGTTCCATACGACGCTGAGGCAGGGGGCGGTGAAGACATAGAGGATATCGCCATGAAAACCAGGCATTTTCTGGCCGGCATCATGCTGGCTGCACTGTTTTTGCCGGCCGGCCTCACCCTGGCGCAGGCCGGTCCGGGCAACGGCGCCTGTCGCAACAGCGCGTTCAATCAACCCTACGACCCGTCGACCGTCGAAACGCTGACCGGCGTCGTGCGGGCGGTCGAGCATGTCGCCTCGGAATCGGGGCCGTGCGTCGGTGTGCACCTCGCCGTCGACGTGAACGGCGAGCGGTTGGCCGTGCATCTCGGCCCGTCGTGGTTTATCGACAACCAGGACCAGACGTTCGCCGTGGGGGATGACATCGTGATCGTCGGCGCGCGCATCGTCAAGGACGGGATGCCGGCGGTGATCGCCGCGACCGTCAAACGAGGCGATCAAGAGCTCAAACTGCGCGACGACGCGGGATTTCCCGTATGGCGCGGATGGCGTCGCGGCCAGCGCCTGAACGGCTGAAACAGCCCGGTACGATACCCATCACGAGAGGAGGAAGATCATGAAAACGAACCTGCACTATAGATGGGCGGGCGTGGCGCTGCTGGCGCTGCTGCTCGCCGGCCCCGCCGCCACCCGCGTTCAGGCCCAGGGAGGCGGGCAGGGCACGGGCCTCCATACCTGGCCTGATTCGCTCGAAATGGTGACCGTCACCGGCGTCGTCATCATCGACAATACCTTTGCGCATCCGCTCTATTACCTGGATGAAAACAGCGATGCGACGGCCGATTACCACCTGTCGTTCGGACCCTGGTGGTACGACCCCGACGGTGTCGAACGGCCCGAAGCCGGCGCCACGGTCACCCTTACCGGCGCGCTGCAGACGCTGGTCGATCCCGGGATGCTGACGACGATCATCGTGTTCGATCTCGACGGCGTCACCTGGCGCGTGCCGATCGAATACGGGCTTCTCGGGTGGAATGCCGAGCCATTCTGGCCGGCCCCGACCAACGATACCCTGACGGTCACCGGCACGGTGTTTATCGATACCACGTACTTCTACACGCACTACTATCTGGACACGGACGGCGATACGCTGCCGGAGTACCGGCTGGGTTTCGGGCCGCCGTTTTTCGAGCCGGCATCCGGCGCGGTGCGGCCGGCGGAGGGGGACGAGGTCACGGTATTTGGCATCCTGCATGAAGGCGATGCGTTCGACCTGATCGCGGTGTACGAACTCGACGGGCTGGTCTGGCGCGTGCTCGGCGAGCCGGCCGCGTGGGCCGGCGGCTGGATGCGGGCCACCCGCGGCGACACGGCCCGCGCGTACTGCATGAACAACCGCCAGAGCTGGATCGATTTCCCGCCGGGAAACTTCGGCCAGGGCATGGGCGGCCCGAACTGGCCCGACTCGCTGTTTGTCCAGTTCTGGGAAATCCACCCGGACAGCCTGCCCGGCCCCATCCGCGACCGGATCTTCGCCGGCCTGCACATCCAGGTGCACGACCGCGACCGTATCCGGTTGATGGATGGGCGTTTTGGCGGTGAAAACGGGATGATGCGGTTCGAGAAGCAGCATCAGGTCCGCATCAGCTACTTCGATGAAGACCTCGCCGCCAACGATCTGATGGAATCCACGATCGAACTGTGGGCATGGGACGCCACGACCGAGGACTGGGTGGTGATGACGGATGCAACGATCGACCCGACGGAGAATACGGTCGTGTTCGAAACGACAGACCTCGCGAGCTACTACGCGCTGGCCGCGGAAGTAACCGGCGTGGCGGTCGAAGGAACACCGGAGCTGCCGGCGTCCATCGCGCTACGGCAGAACTATCCGAACCCGTTCAACCCGTCGACCACGATCCCCTATGTCGTCTCCGACGCGCAGCGGATCGAACTCGCCGTGTTCGACGCTCTGGGCCGCCGCGTGGCGCTCCTCGTCGATGAAGTCAAGCCGGCCGGCGAGTACCAGGCCGTTTTCGACGCGCGCCATCTCCCAAGCGGCGTCTACGTCTACCGCCTCAAGGGCGCCGACCGGACGCTGCGGCGTGAGCTGGTGGTGGTGAAGTAGGGGGGTAAGGGTCACTGGACATTGGTCACTGGACATTGGTCACTGGACATTGGTCACTGGGTCACTGGAATCAGTGTCCTGATCGCCAGCATGCCTACCATAGCCAATGACCGATGACCAGTGACCAGTGACCTCTTTCGGAACCGATGACCATTGAATCACCGATAGACCCTCCACCAACCCTCCAGCGTATCCGTCAACGCTTCGACCAGGTCCGGCCTTGCGCCGGCCTGGTCGTTTTTTTCGTACGGATCGTCGATCACGTTATACAGCTCCGGTTCGAACCGCATCCAGTCGGCCTGTTGGCCGTTGATCATCAGCGTCACGTCGCGGTTCGGGGTGTAGGGGAGGACGAGCTTCCACCCGTCTTCGCGGACCGTGTAGCGGTACTTGAGGTTGGCGATCGGGTCGTTCAGGTCGACGGCCGTATGGGCGAAAAGGGCGCCGTAGAGCGCCTTGCGTTCGCGTAGCCGCTCCGGATGGAGGAGGCTGATGCCTGGCAGGTTCGCGGGCGGCTCGATGCCGGCGGCCTCGAGCATGGTCGGCGCGAGGTCGATGCTGCCCGCCAGCGTCGTCTCGTCCCGGCCGGACGCGACGACGCCGGGCCAGCGGATGAGGATCGGCGTGCGCATGCCGGCGTCGTAGGGCGACATCTTGGCGCGGCTGTCGGCCATCGAGCGGCCCGCGCCTTCCTGCACCCATCCGTTGTCGCTCACATAGAGGACGAGGGTGTTTTCCGCGAGCCCGCGCGTGTCGAGCTGGCGCATGAGTTCGCCGATGGTTTCATCGAACCACGCCACCATCGCGTCGTACCGCGCGACTTCCACCGGGCGACCCGGCGTGAGATACTTTTCGAGCAACCGCTCGGGCGGGGTGTGCGGCGTGTGGGGCAGGAACGGCGCGTACCAGAGGAAAAACGGCCGGTCGCCGGTGGTGTCGAGAAAGTCGGAGATCGGCTGGAGGCCTTCCCGCCCGATGGCGAGCCCGTCGTCGCCATGCCGGCCGCCGCGCGACACGTCGCCGTGCGTCATCGCGGCCGTGAAGCCGGCCTCGCGCGGGTTGCCTTCCCACCATTTGCCCGATTGGTGGCTCACGTAGCCCCGGTCCGCCAGCGCCTGGCTGACGGTCGGGTTGTGTTTGAAGATCTCGACCATCATCGCCCGCGCCACCGGGTCGCGCATGGTCTCCGCGCCTCCGGGGGGATCGTTGCCGGTGATGCCGTGCTCGTGCGGGAAGAGCCCGGTGATCATGGTCGCCAGGCTCGGCCGGCAGACGGATGTCGGCACGTACCCGCGGGTATACACCCTGCTCTCCGCCGCGAGCGCGTCGAGGTTGGGGGTCTGGATGTCGGGATGGCCCATGAACCCGTAGTCCGACCACCCATGATCGTCGCTGATCAGCAACACGATGTTCGGTGGAGGCTTAGGCGCCGGCGGGGCGCACGAGCCAGCCAGCAGCATCACAGCCAGGGCCAGGAATGACATCGCCGTGCGAGAAAAACAGTTCATGTTGCGATTTTCATTTTGCGATTTCCAATGACTCTACCCACGCCATTCCGTCCGGATTCTCCAGACCGGTGATGACGCCGACGATGTCCAGTGTCTCCAGGTCGATGGCCACGACCTTGTCTTCGGGGCTCACGGCCACGAAGGCCCGCCGGCCGTCGGGCGTCATCAGCAACCCCTCCGATCCACCGCCGACATCGATCCGCCGGACGATGTCGTATGTCGCGGCATCGTACAGCACGACATGGTCGCCCTGGAGGTCGGCTACCAGCACCCGGCGTCCGTCGCGGGTGAACTTCAACCGGTTGGAAAACGTCGTGGGCGGCTGGAGGGTGCGGACGACCGATTTCGAGGCGACATCGATCACCGAGATGGTCCGTTCGTCGACGTTGGCGACCCAGAGCGTGCGGCCGTCGGGGGAGAGGTCGATGCCTTCGGCGCGCCGGCCGGTCGGGATTTCCGTGATCGTCCAGTCGCCCGGCTTTCCGTCCGCCCCGAGCGGGCGTTCGATGATGCCGGCGGAGCCGGGGCGCATGTTGGCGGTGAACAGGGTGGATGCGTCGGCCGAGAGGACGAGCATGTGCGAGCGGGGGAGGCCCGTCCCGAGCACCCAGTCGATTTCCCGCGTGGCGGGGTCGTACCGGCCGATCGTGCGGGCGTTTTCGCTCGCGAAATAGAGTTTGCCGCCGGCCATCCAGAGGCCGTGGCATGCCCCGAGGCCGCCGAGCGCGATGCCGGGCGCCTGGGCGCGCGCCGCGATATCGATGACCGTTATGGCATTGGCGCCGCTGTTGGACACATACGCGTACCGTCCGTCCGTCGCCACCTCGTGCGGATGGCTGTTGGCCGGAACACGCGCAAGGATCGCCAGGGTCGCGGGATCGACAAACGCCAGCCGGCCGCCGTCTTTTTCACCGACGAGGAGGGTCTGCGCGCGGACGGGGAGGGCGCAGAGCAGGAAACAGGCCGCCAGAAACAGGCCAGGGCGCATGTCAAATCTGCAAACGTTATGCTGTTGACCGGACGCGATGGCGCTCCGACCGTGCGATGCCGGGACGCAGGGAGGCCGGATGATCGGTCAAAAAAACGGAATTTCGGGCGAAATCCCGCCTCTTGCATGCCGGCGTCGATCCGGGGCGTGCAGGACGCCACGGCAACAGCCAGGGGGAGAAACCGCGAAACGAGCGGGGTCATGTATATAAGCGCGCAGGCTCGTACATTCCAACCCCGCTCCTTCCAAACCCCGATTTCCATCCGGATTCTGTGCGCGTTGCATTGCTCCAAGGCGTCATCTTTTGCGCGCTGCTGACGGTATGCGCCTGCGGCGGCCCGGCGGCGGAGCGCCCGGCCGCGTCGGAGGCGTCCGTCCGGTTTACCGACATCACCGCCGAGGCCGGCCTCGGGGCGTTCCGGCACCGCAACGGCGGTTTCGGCGCGTACTGGATGCCGGAAATCATGAGCGGGGGCGGCGGGTTCGTCGATGTCGACGACGATGGCGATCCGGACGTCGTGCTCGTCGGCGGAGGGAGCCTCCCTGGACGCACGGACGCGGCAGGGCCGGCGCTCGTCGTCTACCGCAACGACGGCGGGTCCTTTTCCGACGCGACCGCAGCGCTCGGGCTGGCCGGCGAGCGCGCCTACGGGCAGGGCATCGCGGCGGCCGACTACGACAACGACGGCGACACCGACATCCTGCTCACGGCCATCGGGCGAAATCGCCTTTACCGCAACGACGCCGGCCTCTTCAGGGACGTGAGCGACGCGGCCGGCCTTGCCGACGTGGAGGCCTGGAGCACCTCCGCCGTCTTTTTCGACGCCGACCGCGACGGCTGGCTGGATCTCTACATCGCCAACTACCTGGACTGGTCCGCCGAGACCGACAAGGTCTGCATCGAAAACGGGCAGCGCGACTACTGCAATCCGAAGACCTATCGCGGGATGGAGGACACCTTTTACCGAAACCGGGGCGACGGGACGTTCGAGAACCGCACCGCGCCCTCGGGCATCAGCCCGGCCGGCGCGCCGCGGCGCGGAAAGGGGCTGGGGGTGATCGAGCTGGATATGAACGACGACGGCTGGTCCGATCTCTACGTGGCCAACGACGGGGAGCCGAATTTTCTCTTTCGAAACGACGGCGCGGGCGGCTTCACGGAGGTGGCGCTGACGAGCGGGGTGGCGGTGGATCAGAATGGTACGCCGCGCGCCGGCATGGGCGTGGCGGCCGGCGTGGTCGACAGCACCGGGGCGCTGAGCCTGTTCGTCGGAAATTTTTCGCAGGAGATGGTCGGCGTCTGGCGGCGCGAGCGCGGCGAACTGTTCGAGGACCGCGCCGCCGCGTCGCGGCTCGGCTTCCCGACGCTGAAGACGCTCACGTTCGGGCTCGTCCTGTTCGATGCCGACCTGGACACCGACCTCGACCTGTTGGCCGCGAACGGGCACGTCATGCAGTACATCGCCGACAAGCAACTCGGCGTTTCGTTTCGCCAGCCGCCGCAGCTTTTTCTGAACGACGGCGCCGGGTATTTCACCGAGGCCGCCGCGGAAGCCGGCCCCTTCGCCGCGCCGCTGCTCGGCCGCGCGCTGGCGACCGCGGACCACGACGGCGACGGCGACCTCGACGTGCTGCTGACCGAAAACGACGGGCCGGCGCACCTCTGGCGCAACGACACCGCCGGCGGTAGCTACCTGCGCGTTCGGCTCCGGAGCGAGACGGGCAACCGCGGCGCCATCGGCGCGCGGATCCGCGCGACGGTGAAGGGGCTGACCATGGAGCGCCGGATCCGCACCGGCGGCAGTTTCCAGGCGCAATCCGAGCTGGTGGCCACCTTCGGCCTGGGCGGGGCGACGGACGTGGATCGCCTGGACGTGACGTGGCCCGACGGGCAGACTGAGACATTCCAGCGGGTGGCCGGCGGTCGCGAGGTGCTGATCGAGCAGGGAACGGGCATCGTGGCGGACGCGGCGTCGTCCGGGAGCGCGCCATGAGGGGATGGCTGATCGTGCTGGTCGCCGGCGTCGTGCTGGCCGGGTGCGCCGCCGACGAGCCGGCGAGACCCGTCTCGCGGACGGACGCACTGCGCGCCGCGCTGGATCCGCGTCTGCGCGCCTTGCTGCTGGAGGGGGATGAGGCGTTTCAGCAGGGGCGCTACGCGGTCGCCCTGGCGCTGGCCGACAGCGTGGGGCGGCAGGCTCCCGAACTCGCCGATGTGCCGTTTTTCCAGGGCAACGTGTGGATGCGCCTCAATCGGTACGCGGATGCGCGGGCCGCCTTCGAGCGGGTGCTGGCCCTGGATCCGTATTTCCCCGGCGCCTGGCAGCGGCTGGGCGACATCGCCGGCGAGCTCGGCCAGCCGGCGGAGGCCGTGCGGTATTACCGGAAAGAGGCGGCGTTGGCGCCGCGGTCGGAGGTGTATGAAAAGCTCGGCGTGGTCTATGCCGAAGCCGGCGTGCCGGACAGCGCGCGGTGGGCCTACGACCGGGCGCTCGAACTGGACAGCACGAACGCCGACGCGCAGCTCCTCTACGGCCAGTTTCTGGAGAAGCTGGGCGCGTACGAGGAGGCGCTCGTCCACTCCCGGGCGGCGCTGGCGTTGCGGCCGGACCATGCGAATTACCGCTTTGCCGTCGGCGCGCAACTCTACCGCACCGGCCGGCTCGAGGAGGCACGGCGGTACCTCCAGCAGGCGGCCGACGCCCTTCCGCTGCATTACCCCGCCCAGTACAACCTCGGCCAGGTGCTGTTGCGGCTCGGGAGGGAAGACGAGGCGCGGGTCTATCTGGCCAGAGCCGACACGGCCCGCGTGCTGATGGCCGACATCACCGCGACGGAAGAGGCGGTCGCCCGCGACCCCGATGCGCCGGCGATCTGGGTGCATCTCGGGCGGCTGTACCACCGGGCCGGCGTGATGGACCGCGCCGAGGAGGCGTTTGCGCGCGCCGAGGCCCTGGCGCCCGACAACCTGGATGCCCGTAGCGGTCTGGCGCGGATTGCGATGGCGAACGGCCGTACGAACGAGGCGATCCAGCGGTTTTCGTCCATCCTGAAGGCGGATCCGCGCCGGATCGACGACCGGCTGGCGCTGGGCCTGGCCTATGCCGTGACGGGCGACTGCAGCAACGCCCGCGAGGCCTGGAATGGCGTGTTGCGGCAGCAGCCCGACCACCCGACAGCGCGCGGTTATCTGGACGGATTGTGCGCGTTTCAGGCTCCGCCGTGAGGAGGGTAGGGCATTTCTAACTACCCTGAGCCGGTGCGCGCCTCAATTTTGTCGACGATCGGTTGAAAATCCCTGGATTTATTATGCCTGGAAGCAGGCCCACGTGCCGGGCGGCGCGCCGGCGCCGGCGTCGGGGTTCTCATGACGCCGGGATCGCTTCCGGGCTTGTTTTTTACTCGGGCATTAGATATTCTGCCGGTGTCGTGCCAGATCGTCCCGCGCGAAAGCGGTTTTCCTGGTTTCTACGTACGGTTCACGGCGTACAACCGCCGCCCTCCCCGGTCAGCGACCGGTTAATTTATAGAGGCGAATCCCGCTACCACCACCTCGGCGGCGTTCGCCACGCACCACCGAAATCCCGACAGCGGGAGCGTCCCCCCTTGGTCTGCTTCCGTTGAGAGATACATAGCGCTTCCTGCGCCCGATGAGCGCACGCGGTGCATCCTCCCCGTAAATGGACGTGAATTCCCAGTGCGAGCGATCCACCGCCCCCGCCCTGGAAGGCACGTTGCCCCCGGACACCGACCCGAGGGCATCCCACGCGCGCGAGCATGTGCCGGGTTGTCGCCATCGTCATTTGTTTAACTGTCACGATGGAGGATGTATTATGACCGCATCGCCAAGCAAGGGATTATTACTCGCATCTCTGCTCGTGTTGCTGACGTTGCCGGCGAAAGCGCAGATCGGCTTTGCCGGCGGATATGCGCTGAACATGGCCAACTCGCCCAGTTTCACGAGTTCGGCCTCCAATTCGTTCGAACCCTCGGGCGGTTTTAATCTGGGCATGTTCTACGATTTCCGTTTTGGGAAAGTCACGTTCCGTCCCGGCGCGTTCGTTCGTCAGGCCGACTTCGACTGGGAGATCGAGGGGTTGAGCGCTGCACTGAATCCGCTGAAGTCGAGCATTCGCGTCGCCGAATTCCCGCTCGATTTCCTGATCCATTTCCGGATGGAAACGCTCAGCCCCTATGTCGTGCTGGGTCCCTCGTTCAACTTCCTGCACACGGATCAACCCGATCTGCGGCAGACGCTGGACAATCCGAAGGGATCGACGTCGTTCGCCAGCTTCAACATCGGCGCCGGCCTCGAATTCCAGCCCGAAGGCTGGGGCCTCGTGTTCTTCCCCGAGATCCGCTACGGACTCGCGCTCTCCGGATTCATGGATGAGGACTACATCGTCCGCACCATCGCCTTTTCCTCGGATCAGCAGCGCATCAGCAACCTCGTGCTTCGTCTCGGGATCTCGCTGCCGTCCTATTGATGCGTACGCGTCCGGCCGGCACGCCGAGCGTGGACGCAGCGCTTTTTCTAACGAGTCCTCTTTGTAGAAGTCTACCATGAAAGATTCAGCTATGAACGCAACGCACGCATCGCAACGACACGCGACACGCATGCGGCGCCATGGACTATCCGCGGTGCTGATGCTTGTACTCGCTGTCTGTTCGGCCTTCACCTTTTCGCCGCAGCAGGCGCTCGCCCAGGGGACGGTGTCCGGTGTCATCACCGACGTGAAGACCGGTGATCCGCTTCCCGGCGCCACCGTCTCGCTGGTCGGCACCTCGAAAGGCGCCACGAGCGACCTGAACGGACGCTACACGATCACCAACGTGGCGCCCGGCACCTACATCGCGCGCGCCCGCTTCGTCGGGTTCGTGCCCATCGAACGCACCGACGTCGTCGTCACGGCCGGCGGCACGACGAATGTCGACTTCGGCATGACCGAGTCGGCGATCGACCTCGGCGAAGTGACGGTCGTCGGCTACGGTACCGTGCGCAGTGAGGACGTCACCGGCTCGGTGGGCGTCATCAACGCGGAAAACATCTCCGGCATGCCGCGTACGTCCGTCGACCAGGTCATCCAGGGCCAGATCGCCGGCGTGCAGGTGCAGACGGCGACAGGCGTCCCGGGCGGCGGTCCGAACATCCAGGTCCGCGGCATCGGCAACGTGGGCGCCGGCGGCCAGCCGCTGTACGTCGTCGACGGGTTTGCGCTGCCGCAGGCCGATCAGACGACGACCAACGTCCGCAACCCGCTGGCGGACATCCCGGCCGAGGACATCGCCTCGATCACGCTGCTCAAGGACGCCTCGGCGACCGCCATCTACGGCTCGCGCGCCTCGAACGGCGTCGTCATCGTGACGACGAAGAGCGGCTCCGCCGGCCCGCGCCAGCTGAGCATCTCGGCGTATTCGGGTCAGAACCACCCGATCGACCGCATGACGATCGACGCCGCCAACGGCTACGAGTTCGCGCTCTTCCAGAATCGACTCTGGCAGGGCCGTATCGACGCCGGGACCGCCACGGCGATTCCGGTGGAATACCAGAACCCCGAGCAGTACCGGGGGCAGGGCACCAACTGGTGGGATCAGATCAACCGCGTGTCGAACCAGTACAATATCCAGGTTTCGGCGAGCGGCGGCAGCAACCAGGTTCGGTCCTACTTCTCTGCCGGTTATACCCGCCAGGAAGGCCAGGTGCTTAATACGGACTTCAACCGCGTTTCCCTCCGCGCCAACCTGGAAGCCAACCTCTCCGACAAGGTCACGGCCGGCCTCCGCGTCGCGCCGGTGTTCTCCATCCGCAACCTCGGTTTCGAGGGTGGCACGGGCCGCGGCGGCAACAACGATCCGGGCGGCGGCGCCTGGATGATGTGCCCGCTCTCGCCGGTCCGCCTGGCCGACGGCAGCCTGAACCCGCAAATCGGCGACACGTCGGACGAAGTCGGGTGTACGGGCGTTTGGTCGCAGCCGAACCCGGTCCTCTGGCTCAACGAGGACGTGGACAAGCAGACGGGCCTCCGGGCCATCAGCAGCGCGTTCGTGAACTACGAAATCGTCGATGGCCTCGAGCTGCGCCAGAGCTTCAACGTCGACTACTCGAGCTCCGACCGCGAGCAGTTCCGCCCGTCGACGATCGGTCAGATCCGCGTCTCCCCGCCGACCGTTCCTTCCGGTTCGTTTGGCACCAGCTCCTACCTGAACTGGCTCTCGGAAACGACGCTGAACCTGACGAAGAACATCGGCCCCGGCCGGCTCGACGCCCTCGCGGGTGTCACGGCCCAGCGCGAAAACACGATCACGAGCGCCTTCAACGGCCTCTTCCCGAGCGACGACATCCGCACGCTCAACGTGGCTTTCAACCTGACGGGCAATACGAACGAACAGAGCTGGTCGCTGCTGTCCGGCCTGGCGCGTTTGAACTACAACATCAAGGACAAATACGTCTTTACCGGCACCATCCGTACGGACGGCTCCTCCCGCTTCGGCGAGAACAAACGCTGGGGTACGTTCCCCTCGGGCGCCTTCGCGTGGAACCTGCACAACGAGAAGTTCATGGCGGGGCTCCGCACCGACGTTCCCGAACTGCGCGCCCGCATCAGCTACGGCGAGACGGGTAACAACCAGATCGGCAACTACTCGCAGCTGGGTACCGTCGTGACGGGCAACTACGTGCTCGGCAACAACGAGGCCGCCGGCCGCCTGCTCAACACGCTGGGCAACGCCGACCTCGCCTGGGAAAAGACGGAAGAAGTCAACTTCGGTCTGGACGCCGCGCTGCACAACTACCAGGTGCGGCTCTCGATGGAGCTCTACCAGCGCAACACGAACAGCCTGCTGCTCCAGCGCGATCTGCCGTACCTGACGGGCTTCACGAACGTGACGCAGAACCTCGGCGAAATCCGCAACCGCGGTCTGGAACTGAGCCTGAGCACCGTGAACGTCAGCCGCGACAAGTTCTCGTGGACGACCGACTTCAACGTGGCCTTCAACCGCAACCAAGTGACCAAGCTGCCGGACGGCAACGACATCTTCTATCGTGATGCCGGCCCGACGGCCTTCATCCACCGTGTCGGCCTTCCGATGGCCACCTACGTCGGCTACATCATCGACGGCCTGTACGAAAGCACTGCCCAGATCGCGAGCCTGACGTCCTACGCCGGCGCCGTGCCGGGCAGCTTCATCATCCGCGACCTGAACGGCGACGGCTCCATCACGGAACGGGTCATGGTGGAAGCCGGCGGCGACTTCGCCGTGCTGGGTGACAACTACCCGGACTTCATCTTCGGCATGACGCAGACCCTGAGCTTCGGGAATATCGACGTCCGCGCGCTCTTCACGGGCTCGTTCGGCGGCGACAACCTGCGCTCGGAGTTCTTCCGTACGTCGCGTAACATCGACGGTCTGTTCATTGTGGACTCGGATTACGTCCAGAACATGTGGCTCTCCCCGGATCAGCCGGGCGACGGCATCACCCCGACGATGAACGGTGGCGCCTTCGGCCGGCAGCAGTACCGCGACAACAACCACTCGCTCATCCTGTCGGACGCCAGCTACATCTGGCTGCGCAACCTCATGGTGCGCTACAACTTCGACAAGGGTGCGCTGGCCGGTTCGAGCGTGTACCTCTCGGGCGACAACCTGATGATCCTCTCGCCGTATCCGGGCAACCCCGACGTCACCGACCGCGAGCGCGCCAACGTCGCGCCGGGTCTCGACTTTGGCAACTACCCGATTCCCAGGAGCTTCACCTTCGGCATCGAGCTGAACCTGTGATGCCCACCGGTTCAGCCGCTAACGGACGAACGCGCCCACGGCCGTTTTTCCGCTCTCTGTCGAATCCAAGCTTAATACTGAGAACACAATGAGACATTCGAATATGATCAAACGCATCCTGCCCGTGCTCTGCATGGTTGTGCTGTGGACGGGCTGCGATTCGTTCCTCGAACCCGACCCGGCCTCGTTCTCGACGACGGCCAACTTCTACGAGACGCCTACGCAAATGGAGCAGGCGGTCAATGGCGTGTATGCGCGCCTTCGGGGCTTCATGGGCGATGAAGATTATCGCTACATGACCGACCTCCGCGGGCCCACGCTGACGCGCCATTTCGACGTCAACCTGCCGCATACGGTCGCCGGCATCCCGCAGCTGGATGAGTTCACGATGGACGTCGCCAACGGCGTCGTGGAGCGCAACTGGCAGCGGATGTACCAGACCATCAAGGAGGCCAACGTCGTCATCGGCCGCATCGACGCTGTCGAGTTTCCCGACGCCGCCCAGAAGGACCGCATCATCGGTGAGGCGAAGTTCATCCGGGCGCTGTGCTACTGGAATGGCGTGCAGTTCTGGGGCGATATCCCGCTTTCGCTCGAAGAAATCACGTCCCCGTCGCAGGCCGTGCCCGAAGGCGGGCGTCGCCCCGCGTCGGAGGTCTACACCCAGATCGTGACCGACCTTCAGGATGCCATCGCGAAGCTGCCCGTCAGCTACAGCGGGGCCAACGTGGGTCGTGCCACGCAGGGTGCCGCGCGCTTCCTGCTGGGCAAGACCTACCTGCTCACCGGCAACTTCACCGGCGCCGCCACCGAATTCACGGCACTCGACGCGGGCCCCTACAGCTACTCGATGATGCCGACCTACCTGTCGGTCTTCGATCCCGCGAACAAGAACAACGCGGAATCGATCTTCGAACTGCAGTTCAACCCGAACATCGCCGGGCAGCCGCAGATCGACGCGCTCCTCGTGGACATCCTGCCGTACACGGCCGGCGGCGTCTTCGCCATCCCGACCGTCGTACCCCTCGGCCGGTACATGCCGACGCCGGACGTGATCAACGCGTACGAGCCGGGCGACCTGCGGTACGCCGACGCGATCGGCTGGTGGGAAGCCGCGGGCAATAGCGCCTACCCGGAAATCGCCTTCAACGACTCGATCCCGTACCTCAACAAGTTCTACTGGCCGGCGGCCATCAACGGCCAGGGCCAGATGAACGTCAACTGGATCTCGTTCCGGTTCGCCGACGCGCTCCTCTCGGCGGCGGAAGCGTACTGGCGCTCGAGCAACGATGGGCAGGCGATGACGTACCTGAACCGGGTGCGCGACCGTGCCGGCCTGCCGCCGGTCAACCTGGGTGATTTCTCGGGCGCCACGACCGGCAGCCCGATGGGCGATGCCATCCTGCACGAGCGGATGATCGAACTGCTGGGCGAAGGCCACTACTGGCTCGACCTCATGCGCTTCGGCTCCGACGTCGCGGAACGCGTGATGGTCGCGCACGGTCAGGCCTTCCGCGCGCGCGACTCGAAGACGCTGGATGTGTACAACATCCGGCCGGACCGCTTCCTGTATATGGTCCCGCCCCGCGAAATCCTGCTCGGCGAATTGACGCAGAATCCAGGCTGGAACTAGGCGCAGTCTGACATCTTCAGACCGCGCCGTATCCTCAACTCGTTTCAGGTTCTACACGCCTGATGCCCTGAGACAGTGCGCTGAAGGCATGTTGAACAGCATGTTCAGGACCTGCTGAGGCACTGTCTGAATAATCTTCAGACGGCGTCGTATCCTGAGCTTGATTCTGGATTCAGCTCGGTTTTAGAAGCGACTTGAATGCTTCGGGACAACCCGAACGCGTTCAGACAGACACCGTACCGCGCCGCGCCCCCTGTATCCCTGGATGCAGGGGGCGCGGCTTTTGGGGCGACAGGAACCGTCGCGTCCGACGCGCCATTCAACATCGTGCACCCATTCCAGCGGTTATCCGCCTACGCCTATGCCTGGTTCACGCCTGCTGATTGCCTGTTTTTGCCTCGGCGCTCCTCTCGTACTGGGCGCATGCGCCTCGAGCCGTGACATGGCCTCCGAGGAGCCTGAAGAGGAAGTGGATCCGTACGTCGCGGACGTACGCTCGCGCGGCATCGCGGCCGCCGCCGGCCAGCATGTCGGCTGGGCCTCGGTCGTCGAGGACGAGGAGAACAACCGGCAGCACGCCTTCACCGAGCAATTGCTGCACGGTCAGGTCGCCGGCGTGGAGGTGGATGAACTGCCCGGTGGCGGCTTCAAAGTCCGGATCCGCAACGCCAGCTCCTTCCTCGGTGGAACCGAACCCCTGTATGTCGTCGACGGCATGCCCGTGCTGCATCACGACGGGAACGGTCTCAGCTGGCTGAACATCCGCGACGTGAAGCGCATCGAGATCATCAAGGACGTCGGCTCCACGGCGCTCTACGGCGCGCGGGGCGCGAACGGCGTGGTGCTGATCACGACGAAACTCGGGCCGGACGACAACGAGTAGGGCGTCACCGCATCGTTTCGGGAAAAACGAAAGCCCGGTCATTATGGCCGGGCTTTTTTTTGTTTTTTTCCATGATGAAACGCTATTCTACATGCACACGCAGGCATTCCGATGGATGCGTGCGCCCTCCCTCCCCATCCAACCCTTCGCCCTCATGGACCGTCGCGATTTTCTACGCAGCGGGGCCGCGGCCTCCGCGCTCGTTGCCGCACCCCGTGTGCTCACCGCCCAGGCCCCGTCAGCCACGCCGGCCGCCGCTCCCTTCCGCATGAAGTTTGCCCCGCATTTCGGGATGTTTACGAATCATGCCGGCGAGGATCTGATCGATCAGATCAAGTTCATGGCCGACCAGGGATTCACCGCCATCGAAGACAACAACCTGAAGCGGCGGACCCCCGAGGAACAGGAAGCCATCGGGCGCGAACTGGCCCGGCTGAACATGGAGATGGGCGTCTTCGTGTGCTACAACGCGCGCGAAGCCTCGCTCACGACGGGAAAACCCGAATTCGTGGAGGATCTGGTGAAGCAACTCGAGGAGTCCGTCGAGGTCGCCAAACGCGTCAACGCCACCTGGATGACGCTCGTCCCGGGCCACACCGAGCACCGGCTCGATCCGGAGTTTCAGACCGCGAACATCATCGAGGCCCTGAAGCGGGGCGCGGAGGTGTTCGAACCGCATAACCTCGTGATGGTGCTCGAGCCGCTCAACCACTTCAACCACCCCAATCATTTCGTCCGCAGCGTGCCGCACGGCTACAACATCTGCAAAGCGGTCGGAAGCCCCGCCGTCAAGCTGCTGGACGACCTCTACCACCAGCAGGTCTCCATCGGCAACCTTATCGCCAACATGGACCTCGGCTGGTCGGAGATCGCCTACATCCAGATCGGCGACGTGCCGGGCCGCAAGGAGCCCACGACCGGGGAGATGAACTACAAAAACATCTTCCAGCACATCCACGATAAGGGCTACACCGGCATCCTCGGGATGGAACACGGCGTCTTCGGCGAAGGGAAAGAAGGCGAGATGGCGCTGATCAAGGCGTACCGGGAGGTCGATCTTTCGTGAACGCAGTTCGCGAAAGATCGAGTTCAAAGTCCATGGTTTAAGGTTCAAGGTTCATCGTTCCGCGTTCGCAAACTCTCCCACGTAACGCTTCCTGTTCACGTTGCGATTTGCACGTTGCAATTTGCATTCAGACTCCCCCATCCCCCATGTTTCTCTCCATGCACAACTGGATGCGGGCCGAGCCGATCGATGTGACGATCCGCCGGCTCGCCCGATGCGGGTATCACAGCATCGAAATCGAAGGCGAACCCTCCAAGTACGACACGAAGGAGGTCCGCAAACTGCTCAAGGAGCATAAGCTGTTCTGTTTCGGCTCGGTATCGCTCATGTTCGCCGGCCGCGACCTGATCCATGCCGACGAGGCGGTGCGGGCCAGCACCGTGCAGTACCTCAAGGACTGCATCACGATGGTGAAGGAGCTGGAGGGTCGGGAGATGACCATCGTCCCCTCCCAGGTGGGCAAGGTCAACGCCATGGCCAGCGAGGAGGAAGAATGGGGATGGGCCGTCGAGGGGTTGCGCGAGATCTACGGACACAGCGAAAAGGCTGGCGTGGTCATCGGCATCGAGCCGCTCAACCGGTTTGAAACCAACTTCCTCAACCGGCACGATCAGGCGCTCATGCTCGCCGAGGCCGTCGGGCCGAACTGCGGCATCTGCCTGGATGCCTTCCACATCAACATCGAGGAGTCGGACCTCTACCAGGCCATCCTCAACTCCGCCCCGCGGCTTCGGGCGTTTCACGTGGCGGATAACAACCGCATGGCGCCCGGCCAGGGCGACTACGACTGGGTGCGCCTCCTCACGACGCTCAAGGCCGCCGGCTACAACGACGCCCTCACCGTTGAGTTCGTGGCGCCGCTCGACCGCACCCCCGCCAATCCGTACAAAAACGCCAAGGCCAGCGCCGAGGCGGAATTGACGCCCGAGCAGCTCAAGTTTATCGAGGATCATGCCAGCGGCGTGTTGTCCGACGAGTTCTACAGCTGGCTCGTGGACGAATCCGCCAAGACCTTGCGCCGCGCCATGGAGCGGGTGGGCGTGCTCGACTCCTGACCCCGCGGTCTTTCCCAACGCGTAACAAAAGGCGGCTAAAGTTCTCGAAGCCCGTTCGATCCTCTTACTAGGGCTGCGCGAGATCCATTCGAGAACCGATCGCCAGCATACGTCCCGGTCGGGAATACGTATGTCCTGTCGCATTGCATGCGGCCCGGGAAACTCCTCCCGTGCAAGCGCCGGCGAACAGGCCCATACGCATCATGAAACGCTGCACTCCCTTCTACAGCGCACCTTTATTCGTATTCACCCTCCTCCTCGCCTCGGGCTGCGCGCTGAGCCGGCCCGAAGACGGGCGAGCGGACGCCGGCAAGCGGACGGCGGAGGAAGAACGCCTCATGGAACGGCGCCGGTCCGGTCCCATCGCGGCGGCGGCCGGCGAAAATACCCGCTGGGCGGATGTCGTCGACGGGATGGAGGCGAAGCGCCAGCCCAACGCCAGCGTCGAGCAGTTGCTGGCCGGGCAGATCGCCGGCGTGGATGTCATCCGCCGCGCCAATGGCGCCTATTCGATTCGCATCCGCGGCGGCTCCAGCACGATCCTCGGCGGCGGCGAGCCGCTGTACGTGGTGGACGGCTTCCCGGTCCTCAGCGCCTACGACGGCATCATGATCAATCCGTTCGACGTCAAACGCATCGAAGTGCTGAAGGATGTCGATTCCAGGGCGCTCTACGGTTCACGCGCCGCCAACGGCGTCGTGCTGATCACGACAAAATGACGCATCGCATGACCGCGGGCGCTCCGGTCGTCCAGCGCACTCGACGCGGTGCCCGCGTGCATCGGGGTGTTTGCCCCTGAGCGGGTTCACGGGTATCAAGGCGCACCCCTCGAACGGCTGGAGGACCCACGGCCGTTCGAGGGCATGCCTTTCTCGAAGCGCAAACCGGTCCGCGGCAAACGGACACCGGCCTCGGCGTACGGCGCCGGTACTTAAATGTACCGGTTGATCAGGTTCTCGAACATCTCCTGCCGGCCGCTCGTCGTAGCGGGCTCGCCCTGCTTCGCAGCGATCTTGTGGAGATCGGTGAGCGAGAGCGTGCCTTGCTCGAAGGCCCGGCCGTCGCCGCTGTCGAACGACGCATACCGTTCACGGCGCATCGCTTCCAGCGGCGAGGCTTCGATCAGGTTGGCCGCGGTGATGAGCGCGCGCGCGAAGGTATCCATGCCGCCGATGTGGGCGTGGAAGATGTCGTCCGGGGCCGTCGAGTTGCGGCGGATCTTGGCGTCGAAGTTGACGCCGCCGCCCTTGAGGCCGCCGGCGCGCAGGAAGACGAGCATCGCCTCGGTCAGCTCGTTCAGGTTGTACGGAAACTGGTCCGTGTCCCATCCATTCTGGTAGTCGCCCCGGTTGGCGTCGATGCTGCCGAGGAGGCCGGCGCTGGCGGCTACCTCCAGTTCGTGGGTGAAGGTGTGGCCGGCGAGGGTGGCGTGGTTGACCTCGATGTTGAGCTTGAAGTCGGTGTCGAGGTCGTACGTCTTCAGGAAGGCGATGACGGTCGCCGCGTCGTAATCGTACTGGTGCTTGGTCGGCTCACAGGGTTTCGGCTCGATGAAGAAGGTCCCCTTGAAACCCTGGCCGCGCGCATAGTCGCGCGCCATGTGGAGGAACCGGGCGAGGTGATCCTGCTCGCGCTTGAGGTCGGTATTCAGCAGCGACATGTAGCCCTCGCGCCCGCCCCAGAATACGTAGTTTTCGCCGTTGAGCTTGACGGTGGCGTCGATGGCGTTCTTGAGCTGGGCGCCGGCGTAGGCGAGGACGTTGAAGTCGGGGTTGGTGGCGGCGCCGTTCATGTAGCGCGGGTTGCCGAACAGGTTGGCGGTGCCCCAGAGCACCTTGATGCCCGTTGCCTTCATGTGCTCGAGGGCGTGGTCGGTGATGGCCTGGAGCCGGCGCTCGGATTCCGCCAGCGAGCCGCCCTCGTCGACCAGGTCGAAGTCGTGAAAACAGAAGTATTCCAGCCCCATCTTCGACATGAACTCGAACGCGGCGTCCATCTTTTTCCTGGCGCTGCTGATGGGGTCGGGGTCGGACGCCCAGGCGAACTGATGCGTCCCGGGGCCGAACGGATCGGCGCCTACGTTGCAGAACGAATGCCAGTAGGCACAGGCGAACTTGAAGTGATCGCGGAGCGTCTTGCCGGCCACCACACGGTCGGGATTGTAGTAGCGGAACGCCAGCGGGTTGTGGGATTCCGGTCCTTCGAACGGGATGGGGTCGATGCCCTGGAAATATGCCGTTTTTGATGCCATGCCAGAGGTGATGCGTTTGGTGTGGATCCTGGTTGTACGGGTCGGAAAAACGTTCGGGAAAATAAGGACATATTATCAATTCTGCTACCGCACGACGGCCACCGCCACGGCTTTTCGATAGCGCCCGCCGACGGCCAGCTGACAGTAGTAGATTCCGCTGGGGACCTTGCGCCCCGTGCGGTCCACGCCGGCCCAGGGGATCTCGGCGGACGCAAACGTGTCGACGATGTCGTCCAGCAGCACGATCACTTCCTGGCCGATCGCATTAAACACGCTCAGGCGGACCAGCGCCGGCCCGTTCGCGATATAGCGAATCCGGATTTCGGTATGGAACGGATTGGGCCCCTCGACGGCGATGGAGTCCCGGTCGAGCCCAGGGCGGAAGCCCACGGCGGTCAGGATGTCGGTCTGGGTCGCATACCGGGGGCTTCGGAGCGGTTTGCCACCGGGCGTGCCGAGGATGGCGTCCGGGTCGTCGGCCACCGGCTCGCCGACGCCGACGAGGTAGTAGTAGTAGCCGGTATTGATGACGAAGGCGCTGTCCGTCGTCGACCGCGCGCTCCCGGGGAGCGTCTGCAGGAGCGTGTAGGGGAGGTTGTCGATGGCGTTGCTCGTGCGGTAGACCTCCCACGCCACGGGGTCGGCGGCGCCCGGCTGGGTCGTCCACGACAGGAGGATGCCGTCCTTCATGCCGTCCACCGTGAAGGTCCGGGGCGGGAGGGGAGGCAGCAGCGCATCCTGGGCGAACCCGGGGAGGGCCCACGGAAGGAGGCCGGCCAGCACGAGAAAGGCGGTGCGCATGAGGTCAGCGTGATGGGGTCCACTGACCCACTTCGAGGCGGGACGGATGTGCCGCCGAACGGAAAACGCGGTGCGTGGCGGCCTTGAAGTCGGCGTCCGTCGCCTCGGGAATGTCGAGGAACTGCTGGGGATTGCGGTCCACGAGCGGAAACCACGAGCTCTGGACGTGCACCATGATCCGGTGGCCGGCCTTGAAGGTATGGAAGATGTCGGGCGTGTCGAAACGCACGGTTTCGACCTTGCCGGGCGTCAGCGGCTCCGGCCGTTCGTAGCTGTTCCGGAATTTGGCGCGGAAGACTTCGCCGCGGACGAGCATCTGGTAGCCGGCCATGGGCACGTTCAGGTACTTATCCGCCGGCTCCTGGTGCTCGGGCGTGTCGTCCGGGTAGACGTCGATCAGCTTGACCACAAAGTCGGCGTCGGTGCCCGTGGTCGACACGAAGAGGTTGGCCGTTATCGGGCCGGCGAACGTGACGTCCTCCGTGAGGGGTTCGGTCTGGTAGACCAGGACATCGGGCCGGTCGGACACGAAGCGCTGGTCCTCGACCATGTATTCGCGGGTGCGGTTCGTCGTCTTTTCCTGTGTGTAGGGCACCGGGTTCGCCGGATCGCTCACGTACGCGTCGGCGGCATCGCCGGAGGCCGTGGGCGCCTCGAAGCTGAGCCGGCCGTTGTCGCCGAAGTAGAGCGTGCGCGTGGTCATGGCTGGCGGCGGCCAGGCGGGGAGCCGGTGCCAGTCGTTCGATCCGGTCGAAAAGGCGAGCGCTTCGGGCAGGTCGATCGACCCTTTGTCCTTCAGGTGGTACGCAAAAAACGGGAGGTCGATCTCCTCCTGGTAATACACCGAAGTTTGCTCCTCGAAGGTCACGTTCCCGAGCGCGTCGCCGGTGGAGCGGACCCATCCCCCGTGAAACCAGGGGCCGAGCACCAGCGTGTTGCCGATGCCGGGGTTACGCGCCTCGATGTTGTGGTAGATGTGGATGGGGCCGTAGGGGTCTTCGGCGTCGAAGAGGCCGGCGACGGTCATCACGTTGGCGCGGACGTTGTTGAGATGCGGGAGGATGTTGCGGCGCTGCCAGAAGGCGTCGTTCGTGTCGTGGACCATCAACGAATCCCAGAAGGCGACGCGGTGCTGGTAATAGCGCTCGTTGACGTTGCGCAGCGCGCCGAGACCGAGGAAAAAGGTGTAGGCGTCGTCGACCGGGTACGCGAAGCTTTCGCCGCGGCGATCCGTCGGGTTGGGGACCGGATGTTCGAAGCGGGTGAAAAAGTTGAAGGCGTCCTGCAGGAACAGCGCCCCGTTGTGGTGGAAGTCATCCCCCACAAACCAGTCGCCGATGGGGGCCTGCGGCGAGGCGGCCCGGATGGCGGGATGGGAGTTGATGATGCTGGCGGCGGCGTAGAAGCCGGGGTAGGAGATGCCGAGGATGCCGACGCGGCCGTTATTGGGTGTGACGTTGGCGAGGAGCCACTCGACCGAGTCGTACATGTCGGTGCTCTCGTCGACGCAGGTGGCCGGGGCGTCGGGGGGGCACGCCGGCGTCATGTTGAGGAACTGGCCCTCGGACATGAACCGGCCGCGGACATCCTGATTGACAAAAATGAAGCCTTCTTCCATGAAGCGGGTCGTCCCCGTCGGGCCGACCCGGTCCGGGTAGGCATCCGGTCCGTACGGGCCCGAGCTGTAGGGGGTGCGGTGGAAGAGAAAGGGGTACGTCTCGCCGGCGTCTTTCGGCACATACACTGCCGTATACAGGGTCACGCCGTCGCGCATCGGGATCCGGTATTCGTGTTTGGTATAGTGCGCCGTCAGGTCGTAGGCACCGTCCTCCGGCGCGGCGGGCCGGTCGCAGCCGGCGAGCAGGAAGAGGAGCAGCGACGCCGCCGCGGCGACGCGGCGAATCAGGAGGGTATCTGGGGCCAGGGCCATGGCGATCAACGATTTGGGATGCATTTACCGGTACGATCCGCGAGCGACGCGAATGGATCGACAATATAGGGGACGCCGCGCAGTGGCGCATCGCCACAACCCGGATTCGGGATGTAAGGGCACTCCCCACACGCATCGTCAGGAGCCACTTACAGGCGCCGGCTTGCCATTGACCGATCTTGGGACATGCCTGCAGCCGCATCCATGCGGTTCGGGATCGCCCCTCTTTTTGACGACTCACGAGCGTAACGCGAGCACTTCCCCCCGGCCCAGCTATCCGGCCTCGCCGCGCGTATCCGTGGGCGTTTTCATATAGACGCATCCGACTCCATCATGTCTGCGATTTCTGTATTCGTACGCCCCGTGTGTTTCCGGGTCGCTCCGTTCGTCTTTTTCCTGTTGATCCTTGCGACGCCGGCTTTTGCGCAGGGCCTCGGGCCCATCCCGGCCGACGTGCTCGACGTTCGGCCGACCCGCTATACGCATGTCGCGGCCTCCGGCGCCGAGTACACCTTCGAGCGCAGCACGCTGGACGGCACCGGGCTGGTCCATCCGACGGCATTGAACTTCGGCCCCGACGGCCGGCTCTACGTCGCCCAGGAAAACGGGCTCATCATCGCCCACACCATCGTCCGCAACGGCCCGCAGGATTTTGTGGTATCGGACGAAGAGCTGATCCGCAACGTCAAACTCGATGTGCGCAACCACAACGACGACGGGCAGCCCAACGACAGCACCATCACCCAGGGCGCTTTCCAGATCAACCTCGACACGCAACGGCAGGTGACGGGACTGGTTGTCGTCGGGACCGCCGAAAGCCCGGTGATCTACGTGTCGTCGAGCGATCCCCGGCAGGGCGGCGGCGCCGGCCTGAAGGACCTCGACCTGGACACGAATTCGGGCGTCATCAGCCGGCTGACCCGGACGGGCTCCGGCTGGACCAAGGTCGATCTCGTCCGCGGCCTTCCACGGTCCGAGGAGCAGCACGCGCCGAACGGCCTCGTCTTCGATGCCGCGTCGAACAAACTGTATCTGGCGAACGGTGGGATGACCAACGCCGGCGCGCCGTCTAACAACTTCTCGCGCACCGGCGAATACGCCCTGTCTGCCGCCATCCTCGTCATCGATCTGAACCTGCTCGACGCGATGCCGGTGCTCACGGACGACGATGGCACGAGCTACGTCTACGACCTGCCCACGCTCGATGACCCCACGCGCGCCAACGCCAACGGGATCGACGATCCGGCCCAGATGGGATACGACGGGATCGACGTGAACGACCCGTTCGGCGGCAACGACGGGCTGAACCAGGCCCGGGTGACGCCGGACGGACCGGTGCAGCTGCACGCGACGGGCTTCCGTAACCCGTACGATGTCGTCATCACCCGCACGCCGGGCCGCGAAGGCCGGATGTACACCGTAGACAACGGCGCCAACGCCGGCTGGGGCGGCATCCCGATGGGCGAAGACGAATACACGCAGGCCGGCGAGTCGGGCGCGTGCACGAACGACTACGACCCGGCCGAGCCGGGCTCGAACGGGTCCGTCGGCAACGACAACAAGGTCAACAACCTCAACGGGCTGCACTTCGTCCGGGAAGTCGATCCCGGCCATCGCTACTACGGCGGTCATCCGAACCCCGTCCGCGGCAACCCCACGGGCGCCGGCCTGTATTCGTACGACGACGTCACCGGTGTTTTCCGCACCAGCACCACGGGCGACAATCCGCTGCCGGCGGACTGGCCGCCGGTGCCGGAGAGCGCTGCCTATGCGGCGGAATGCGACTTCAGGAACTCCGGGGAGGGCGACGGCGCGCTGGCCAACTACATCCCGTCGACCAACGGCATCGCCGAATACCAGGCCACGAACTTCGACAGCGGGCTTCTGGGCGCGCTCCTGTCGGTGGGCATGAACGGCGATGTGTATGTCGCCAAACTCAACGAAGCCGGCGACGCCGTGACCGAGGGCGACGCCAACGGTGTCTCGGTGCTTTTCCCGGCGATCGGCGGCGTGCCGCTCGATATCGCGGTCATGGGCGATGCCGATCCCTATCCGGGTTCGATCTGGACGGCCAACTACCTCAGCGAAAACATCACCGTTTTCGAGCCGATGGAAAGCGGCGGCGTGGCGGTGGAAGACGGCGACGCGTTCCCGGGCGCGTTTACGCTGCATGGCAACTTCCCGAACCCGTTCGACGAGGCGACGTCGATCGCCTTCGATCTGCCGGCGCCGGCGTACGTGAGCCTCGAGGTGTACGACATCCTCGGCCGGCGCGCGCTGTCGCTGCCCGAAACGGCCCTGCCGGCCGGCCCGAACCGCCAACTGGCGGTCGATGGCGCCCCGCTCGCCGCCGGCACCTACGTCTACCGCCTCACGATCCGCAACGACCGCGCGACGAGCGTGCGCAGCGGCCGCATGTCGGTCGTTCGCTAAGCGTGGTTTCGGGTGGGCATGACCGTCACGACGCCGGGGACCGGCTAGATACGGATGGGCATTCCGCCATGTGCTCCAGAATTCGATTGATACACATAACACGCATAGATTCCATGATTCTACGTACTGCATTTTCGCTCTTTGTGGCCGGGGCGCTCGCGGCGCCGGCCTTCGCGCAGAATACCACGCTCGTCGTCCAGCCGGGCGCGCCCGTGCTCGACGGGGTCGTCTCGGAAGGCGAATGGACCTCGACGCCGCTCGTGACGGCGCGCGGCGTGACGCTCAACGCCATGGCCGACGGCGAATTTCTCTATGTCGCCGCCAGCTGGGCGGATGAGACGGAGAATGCCCGGCATAACCTGCTTTCCTATACGGGCACCCGGTGGACGAAAGCGGAGGATGAAGATCGGATCGCGTTTTTGTTCGACATGGGCCAGACGGGCTCCGACGGCGCGAACTGCCAGGCGTTCTGTCACTTCCCGGGGATGAATACCAACGGCGGCACGGTCGACGTGTGGCAATGGCGCGCGGCGCGTTCCAACCCGATGGGCTACGCCGTCGACACGCACTGGGACGAAACCGGCCAGTTTAGTGATGACGGCGTCACGGCGGCCCTCCTCAACGATCTCAATCAGGATACGCGGCTGCCGGGCTTTATGGCGACGGCCGATCCGGGCGCCATCGCGGCGTTTCTCGTCGAGAATGCGGAAGCGCTCGCCGGCTTCGACCCCTACGACACGCTCGGCGAACCGAAGGTCGAGGAAGCGGTCGCGTTTGACGCCGCGGCGACGTTCTCCATGAACGACCAGATCCCGGGCAACGTCCTGCGCGTGCCTTCGGGCGATGTGGCGGACGTGCGCGCCGCCGGCAAATACGACAACGGCGTCTGGACCGTCGAGTTCAAGCGCGCCTTCGCCGGCAGCGACAAGGACTTCCAGGTCGTTCCGGGCGCGTCCGTCGAGTTCATGCACGAGCTGTTCGACAACCAGGGCGGCGACCACGCGATCGATGCCACGCTCGTCGATCCCACGATCTATACCATGGACTTCTCCATGATCTCGGGCGTCGCCATCGAGCCGGTGACGGATCTGCTGCCCCGCCGCACCGCGCTGCATCAAAACTATCCCAACCCCTTCAACGGGGCGACAGAAATCGAGATCGACATCGCCTCGCCGGACCGGGCGCGGCTCGACGTGCTGGATATCCACGGGCGTGTCGTACGGACGCTGCTGAACGAATCCGTTGCGCCCGGACACTACCGCATTCCGTTCGACAGCCAGCACCTGGCGTCGGGGATGTATTTCTACCGGCTGACGACGGGCGCGACGTCTGAGACGCGTCATATGGTGCTCGTCCGGTAGCCCGCCGTTTCAGGATTATTGTATCAGGATTGAGGTTACGACCATGCGTTGGAGTATGCGACGCCCCCTTCTCGTAGTGTTTCTGGTGATGTCGCTTACGGGGTCTGTCCGTGCGGCGGAGAAGGCGGCGATCACGGTCGTGAACGATGCCTACACCCTGGCGCGGGGGGGCGTGCTCGAGGTGCCGGCTCCCGGCGTGCTCGGCAACGACACCGGCGCCTATCTGGCCACCGTCGTGACGTCGCCGGCGGTCGGGACGCTGACGCTGTCGCCCGACGGCGGGTTTACGTATGCCCACGACGGCTCGGCGGGCAGCACGGTGACGTTCACGTACGCCGCCGGCGACGGCTCGGCCTCGGCCACCGGGACGGTGACGATCACGCTCGTCGATCCGTCGTTTACCCGCAGCCAGCTCACGGGCCACACCCTCACGCTTCCGTCGTCGCTGCAATTCGGCCCGGACAACCGGCTCTACGCCCTGCGCAAGCTCGGACACGTCGAGATCATGGTCGTCCAGCGCACCGCCGCCAACACCTATCAGGTTGCCTCCGAGGAGATCGTGACGCTGGTGCGGAGCATCCCGAATCACGACGACGACGGCTACCCGAACACGGGCGAGAAGAACCGGCAGGCCACGGGTATCCTGGTCGCGGGCACGGCGTCGAACCCGATCGTGTACGTCTCGTCGTCCGACCCGCGCGTCGGCGGCGGTTCGAACGAGCCGGATACCTGGCTGGATACGAACTCCGGCGTGGTGTCGAAGCTGACGTGGATGGGAAGCAGCCGCACCGATCCGGCCGGCTTCTGGGAGAAGGTCGATCTCGTGCGCGGGCTGCCGCGTTCCGAGGAAAACCACGCGTCCAACGGCTTGCAGCTGAGCCTGACCGGGGATACGCTCTTCGTGGCCTCGGGCGGGTTCACCAACGCCGGCGCCCCGTCGACCAACCTCGTCTACATCAACGAATACGCCCTCTCCGGCGCGATCCTGTCGATCGACCTGCCGGCGATCGAGGCGATGCCGACGAAGACCGACGCGAACGGGCAGAAATACAAATACGACCTGCCCACCCTCGACGACCCCACGCGCCCGAACGTGAACGGCATCACCGACCCGTCGAACCCGGCGTACAACGGGATCGACGTCGACGACCCGTGGGGCGGCAACGACGGGCTGAACCAGGCCAAGCTGGTGGCCGGCGGGCCGGTGCAGATCTATTCGCCGGGCTACCGCAATGCGTACGACCTCCTGATCCAGCGGACGCCGGGGCGGGAGGGGCGGATGTACACGATCGACAACGGCGCCAACCGGGGATGGGGCGGCCATCCGGTCGGCGAGCAGAGCTACCCGGGCGCCCTCGCCGGCACCTGCACCAACAACTACGACCCCACCGAGCCGGGGTCGCTGTCCGCCGGCCCGCACGATCCGACCGTCAACAACGAGAACGGGCTCCACTACATCCGGACGTTGAAGCCCGGAGATGAAAATTACGCGGCGCCGGGCGAGAAATATTACGCCGGCCATCCGAACCCCATCCGCGCCAACCCGGCCGGCGCGGGGCTGTACACGGGCGACTACAACGCGGATGCGGCCAAGAACACCGGCGTCTGGCGCGACGGCACCAATCCGGCCAAACCGCTGCCTGTGGACTGGCCGCCCGTGCCGGTCTCGATGGCCAATCCGGCGGAGTGCGATTTCCGGAACAGCGGGGAGACCGACGGCGCGCTCCACAACTTTACGGCGTCGACCAACGGCCTGGCCGAATACCGGTCCTCCAACTTCAACAACCTGTATAAGGGCGACATCCTGGCCGCCGGCTGGAATTTCACGCACATCTACCGCATCCGGCTCAACGAAGCCGGCGACGAAGTGCTCAACCCGACCGCCATCGGCACCGACATCTTCGCGCAGGACTTCGGGAATGCGCTGCTGGATGTGACGACCCAGGGCGATGCGGACATCTTCCCTGGTACGGTGTGGGTGGCCGACTTCAGCGGGCACCAGATCTATGTCTTCGAGCCGTCGGACTACGGCCAGGCGTTCCGGCCGCTCGCGGCCTCGGCGTCGCGGATCAGCTTCGGCGCTACCCCCACGGGAGGTACGTCGGTCAGGACGCTCACACTGTCGAACCCCAACGGCAATGCGGCGCTGACGGTATCGAGCATCACGAAAACAGGGACCCATGCCGGCGACTTCAGCCTGTCGACGGCCGGGCCGATCACGATCGCGCCCGGTGCGACGGCGACGGTGACGCTGACGTTCGCCCCCGGCGCCGTCGGCGACCGGTCGGCGCAGGTGGTCCTCAACCACGACGGCGGCAACGGCCCGACGCGGGTCGATCTCGTGGGCGCCGGCACCGACGGATCGGAGCCGGCGACGGTGCTGTTCCGCGTCAACGCTGGCGGGTATGTCGCCTTCGATGGCGGCGACGTGATGTGGGAGCCGGACCAGGCGGGCGCGCCGCATCCGTACGGCAACGGGGCGGCCACGGGCGACGCGACGTATGGCACCCCCGACGCGGTCTCGCTCGATCCGTCGGTGCCGGCGGGCACGCCGGCCGGTGTGTTCCAGGCCGCGCGGCTCGATGCCCCGTCCGGGGAAAACCTGCAATGGGACATCCCCGTAGCGGCCGGAAAGACCGTCGAGGTGCGTTTTTATCTCTCGGAGCCCATCTTCACGGCGCCGAACGTGCCGTCGTGGGCGGTGTGGCCGCGCACCTTCGGGATCCGGATCGACGGCGTCACGCCGGTCGACCTGGCGACCGTCGACCTCTTCAAGGAAGCTGGGCACGATGTGGGCCTCGTCAAATCGGTGGTGGTGACCTCGGACGGCCATCTCGACATCGACCTCCTCCCGGCCTCCGGCGACCCGATCGTGCAGGGCATCGAGGTCGTCGAACTCCATGCCCCGTGGGCGGCCTACCGCAAAGGCTGGAATCTCGTCGGTTTGCCGACGGACCCCGCCAGCGGGGTCACGGCGACCGTCTTCACCGAGGTCGCGCCGCAGTCGTCGCTGTACCTGTGGAACGGCTCGGCCTACGCCGAGACGGCCACGCTGACGCCCGGAGGCGGCTACTGGCTGGACCTGGGCGCGATGCGCGCCCAGACCTTCGCCGGCACGTCGCTGACGTCGCTCAACCTGTCGCTCCAGGCCGGCTGGAACCTCATCTCCGGTCCGAATTGCGCCTTCGACCGCGCCGCGATCTCCGATCCGGGCGGCATCCTCGTGCCCGACATCCTGTTCGGGTTCGACGGAGCCTACGTGCGGGCGACGACGATGCGGCCGGGCCACGGCTACTGGGTGCTCGCCACGGCCGCCGGCGGCGTGTCGCTCACCTGCGGCGCGGGCAAAACCGTGGCGGCGGCCGACGAGGAGCCGGCCGGTTTCGGCGTGCTCACGGCGTCTTCGGCCGATGGGCGGGCGCAGACGCTGTATTTCGGCGGAGCGTTGGAGGCGGGGGATCGGCTGGACCGATACGCCCTGCCGCCGCGCACCGACCGGGCCGCGTTCGATGCGCGCTTTGCGACGGACCGGTGGCTGGAGACGGCGAGAGAAGGGGTGATTCGACTCTCCGGGGACGCCCCGGTGCGCTTCACCGTCGCGGCGCTGCCGCCGGCGCTGGGGCAGACGCTCCTCGTCGAGGAGCTGGGGGTCGAGGGCGTGCTACAACGCCACGCCCTGCAGGCCGGCGACGCCATCGACGTGGATGTGCGGTACAGCAATCGGTTACGCGTGCAGGCGCTGGAAACGGCGGCGGAGCGGCCGGAGGCGTTTGCGCTGCACGGCAACTACCCCAATCCGTTTAATCCGACCACGCATATCGTCTTCGATCTGCCCGACGCCGCGCTCGTCGACGTGCGCGTTTTCGACCTGCTTGGCCACGAGGTCCTCGCCGTCCCGGCGCAGACGATGGACGCCGGCGCCGGCCGCACGCTGCGTCTCGATGCGTCGTCCCTGGCATCGGGCGTGTACGTCTACCGCCTCACCGTGACAGCGGCGGCCGGCATCGAGGCACGCTCGGGGCGCTTCGTCCTGCTGCGGTAGTGTCCAACCAAAAATTGATCTCGCTGTTGATCATTCGCTTTGTAATACGATCGTCAATAGAACGTCATGAAACGGTATAGATTCGTCCCCATCGTCCTGCTTGCCCTCGTGTCGCTGCGCTGCGAGCACGCCCAGCCGTTCGAACCCGAGCCGTTGCCGCAGGCGCCGGCGCTGGCGGATATCCAGACCTCCGTGTTTTCCGTGAGCTGTGCCGTGCAGGGCTGTCACGCCGGCGCGAACGCGATCATGGGCCTCGACCTGAGCGAGGGCCTTTCGCACGCCAACATCGTAAATGTCCCGAGCGTGGAGTCGCCCGATCTGATGCTGGTCAAACCCGGCGATCCGGATAACAGCTATCTCGTGGCGAAGATCGAGGGCAGCGCGCTCGTCAAAGCCGGCACGTTTCGGATGCCGCTCGGCCGTGAACCGCTGTCGGACGACGTGATACAGGCCGTGCGCGAATGGATCGAGGCCGGCGCGAAGAACGATTGACGATCGGGGCGGGGAGCGCTTCGGGCGCGCGCGCGGACGTAACGAACCGTAAGCAGAACCCTCGGCACGCGGTCCGTCCGCGCGTTTCGGACGCACGGGGCCAGACGGCCGTCGTACGGCTTTTGGAAGGGAGCATTGCAACCGATATGGCGTATAGCCCGGCATCACACGGGCGCGTTCGGTGATCCGTCTCGTCGTAGCCTCATTCTGCCATTCATGCCATTCATCCGACACACCATGCGTCGATCCCTGGCTCTACTCGTTGCCGGCCTGAGCCTCGTGGCCGGCTGTTCGACAGAAACGACCGCCACGCTCGACAACCGCTTCATGCGCCGGCCTGGCCCCGGCGAAATCCATTATTCGGCGCTGCTCGGGGGCGTTCACGGGCGGGAGGGCGAGGTCATCGAGCAGGAGTGCGTGCCGGCGGGGAGCGTCCTCCAGGCGATCCAGGTCAACATCGGCGAAAAACCCCGGCTGCTGCGCGGCGTGCGATGCCGGTTCCAGACGCAAGCCGGCGCTGTAGAGGAGCGGGTGTTCGGCCACGATGACGGCAACTGGCAGGACTGGTACGAGGTGCCGGCCGGCGTGTCGCTGCTGGGCATCTCCGGCGCGACCGGCTGGTATGTCGACTCTTTCCAACTCGTGTTCGACGACGGCAGCGTGACGCCCGTGTATGGCGGAGGAGGAGGGGATACCCGCTTCGATCTGCGGCTCAACAAAGACCCGGGCGCCGAGGGCGGCCGGATCCGGGGTTTCTACGGCACCCTGGATCGCGTCGGGCTGGAGACCATCGGGCTGGTGTTCGATCCGGCGGACTGAGCGTTCGGCCAGCTAGCGGACGCTGAACGAGAGCATCATCCCCGATTCGAGATGCTCCGCGATGTGGCAGTGCATCATCCAGTCGCCCGGATTGGACATGTCCACCAGCAGATCGATCGTCGACCCGACCGGGATGATGGCGGTGTCTTTCCAGACGAAGTTCCGGTTTTCCACCCCGTCGATCGCGAGCACCAGGTAGCGCTGCCCGTGGATGTGGAAGGGGTGATGCATCGGGTGGAACGACTTCGGGTTGTTGAAGAGGCGGATCTTGGCGACATCCCCCTGTTTGAAATCCCACCGGATGTCCATGTTTTCGCGGCCGGTCTGGCGGTCGCGCAGGATCCATTTCACCTGCCGGCTGGTGGATAGCCAGTTCATCATGGGCATGGCGTCGTTCCACTCGACCGGCGGCACGTAGAGCGTGTCGATCTCCATCGAGACGACGATGGGCAGCGGCAGGTCCTTCGTGGTGAGCGTCAGTTCGAGCTCGTGATCGGGCGGCCGGCTGAAATAGGGGCGGTACGTTTCGATGTCGGCCTCGACATCCCGGTTTTCGCGGAGGCGCTCGAAGGCCGGCGCGTGGCTGGCCGTGGTGCCCTGGTCGCTGACGCGGACGATCCCCAGCGTGTCGACCCGGGGGTAGAACTCGCCCCGGAAGTGGTCGATCGCCTGGATGGTGTTGGTGATGGCGTAGTCGCCCGGCCGGTCGAAGAGCACCTCGGCGATATAGCGCTCCGCCGGCGCGATGGGCACGCTCGGCACCCGCACCTCGCGCTCGTATTTGCTCACGTCCGACCCCACCAGTTTGATCGGCGCGCCGCCGAAGACCACGTTGAAGGTGCGCGAGTTGGCAACGTTGGTGAGAAAAAAGCGCACCACGTCGCCACGCTGGACGTCCATCCGGTAGTCGGTCCGTCCGTTGAGGAGCATCACGTTGCCGAAGCGACCCATCAGGGCGTGCGTGGCGCCGACGTCGCCCCAGGCGATCATGCCGGCGTCGTCCATCAGGATGTCGTCCAGGATCAGCGTTTCCTCGCGGTTTACCGGGTTGTAGTACCCCGGGTCGCCGGGGTCGACGAGCAGGTTGCCGTAGAGGCCGAGGTCCTGCTGGATGTCTTCCCGAATGTGGGGGTGATACCAGTAGATGCCGGCGTCGGGGAAGTGGACTTCATAGGTGAACGACTCGCCGGAGGCGATGGGCGCCTGGGTGAGGCCGGGGATGCCGTCGAACCGGTTGTCGAGCCGGAGGCCGTGCCAGTGCACGGTGGTCGGCATCTCGATATGGTTTTCGAACTCGACGATGACGGTTGCGCCCCGGGGCGCCTTGATGAGCGGGCCGGGGTACATGCCGTTGTACCCGTACATCACGAAGGCCTTTTCGTTGAAGGTCCGCCGCACGAGCGTGGCTTCGAGGTGGAGCGTGTCGCCGTCGGCCATTTCGACCACCGTCGCCGGCCGGGCTTCGGGGTACATGCCGACCATGCCGGCGCCGCCGGGCAGGAACGGGTTGACGGGAGGAAGCTCGTCGTCGAGCCCCGGCATCATCGGCATGCTCATGTCCATCGGCGGCATGCGCCACACGGCCGGGTCGGCCTCGGCCGGCGCGGGGTGGTGGTGCATGTGGCCTGCGTCCTGGCCGAGGGCCGGCAGGGCAGCGAAAAGGAGCGCCAGGGCGATAGAACCTTTCACAGCGAGATGGTGCGAGCGGGGTGTATGAATAACAAGTACGAAGGGGTCACGTACTGCGCGACCCGGGCCCATCCGGCAACCTCGAACATGAAACCTGCCGTCTGAAACGGGTCCCGTATCGCGGGACCGTCTCAGTACCCGTAGCGGGCGCAGGGTTCGCGGGCGAAGGCGCCGTGGCCGGCCATCGTATGCATCATGCCGGAGCGGGCGAGGCCGCGGAGCACGATGGGTCCCTGCCAGGTGTCGCCGGCGGCGCCCTCCGGTTCGAGGGTGATCACGACGAGGAACTTGTTCCAGTGCGATTCGCCGGCGAGCCGATGGTCGGCGTCGAGGGGGCCGATGCGCGCGATGCGGTCGACCTCAGGCGTCGTGACCCAGGCGACGTACTGGCCGGAGGTCGCCGGCTTGAGGTTGTCGATGGCGATGGCGAGGTCGAGCCGGTAGCTACCGTCCGCCGCTACGGCGATGCCGAAGGGGCTTTCGTCGAACCCCACCCGCACGGTGCCCCGGGCGAGGCCGGAGCCCGGGACGCGTTTCGTGGAGACGAGGTCGATCGCGTAATAGTCCGTCGCAATCGCGCAGCCGGATGGCGTTGGCGCGTCGTGGGCCAGCAGGCCGGCCCACGACAGCGCCATCAGAATCCCTATCATGTACTAGACCGAGTCTGAAAAATCGTTCGGGTCGTCCCGGAGCATCCAAAAAACCTCCAGAACAGCGTTGGATCCTGAATCACGTTCGGGATACGTTGCTGTCTGAAAGATTTTTCAGACAGAACCTGAACCATGTTGCCGGTCGGCTCGGGTGTGGGGACACGAGTATCGTGTCCTTACTGGGCCGCGGGGCCGCGGTCGAAATCCTGGACGCTGGATACGTTGGGCATCCCCCAGTTATTGCCGTTCCACCCCTGGAATCCTTCCATCCGGAACGTCCAGAACCCCGTGCTCATATCGCTGACGACGATCAGGCCGTCCTCGTTCCGCACGTCGATGCCGAAGGCGCCGTTGAACATGGGGTACCGGTCGGTATTCGGTTGGCCGATGTACGTGTCGTAGTAGGCGACGGTGGTCGGGTTGGTCGGGTCGGACATCTCGAAGACCTGCAGGCCGTCGAGGTAGCCGGAGACGAAGACGTAGGGCCAGCGCACCTCGTGGTTGTGCGCGAGGTTTTTCCAGTTGGCGGTCCATGCCCCGATCGGCCGGCTGATGTTCGTGACCTTGCCTTCCAGCGCCGGCTGGAGATCGAAGATCCGGAGCGGCGCGTACTGGTACTCCGTCTCGCCGATGACGTAGCGCCCGTCCGGCGTCGGGGTGAAGGTATGGCCCCACGCCACGCCGTCGACGCCGGTCAGCGTGATCAGCAGTTCGGGGTTTTCGATGTCGGAGATGTTGTAGATGTAGTACCCGCCGCCGCCGCCGCCGTAGAACCGGTCCTGAGCAGTATCCATGTGGTAGCCGGCGTAGAAGTCGTGGTACCCGAAGTTCGGATCCTTCGGGTTGGGAATCTGGGCGACGAGCGCCTGGTCGACCTTGCCCTCGACCACGAGGCCGAGGTCGTACACGTTCGCGAAGGGGCCGTTGATCGTCGTCATCAGATAGACGCGACCGTTCGAGTGTTTGTAGATGAAGATGTTGTGGAAGCCGCCCGGCGTTTCAGGGGCGCGGATGCGGGCCACCTCCTTCACCGTTTTCGGATCGGGCAGGCCGGTCACGTCGAGCACCACGGCGCCGAGGTCGTTGTCCGGGCCGCCCTGGCCGAACTGGAGCGACTGGACGACGTAGTAGCGGCCGTTCCACTTGAAGTATTTTACGTCCATTGCGCCGGTGGGCAGGTGGAGGTCCTGATTCTCGATGCGCCAGGTGGCGATGACCTTCGGATGCCCGGGGTCGGCGATGCTGATGATATCGGTTCCTTTGGGGCCGTCATCCCCGTACACCATGCGGGAGACATAGACGTAGGGCCGGCTGAGTTCCTGCTCCATGTCGAGGTCCGCCACGCTGAGGCGGTGTCCGAGCGGAATATGCCCGAGCACTTCCATGTTGTCGCTGCCGCGGTCGAGCGGCGTCCACTGGGCGGAGGCAGGGAGGGCGAGAAAAACCGCGCAGCACGCGGCGAGGGAGATCCGAAGCGATGTAGACATGGCGTAGGCGTAAAGGTGAAAGAGATCCATGAACCTACGACGCCGGCGGTTAAACGTAAAGTGCCGGGAAGTCCCGGCGGCGATTGACATTGTGCGGCCGGCGTAGTATGCTAAGAATTTAGCAGTGGACCTCGATTGCAATCCTTGCGTTAAGAGGCATACCTGCTCCCGAAATCCGGCCGGAATGGCGTCCAAGCCGGCGCGGCTGCAGCCCCGCACGCACCTCCTGAACATTCTTGCGCTCTTAAACGATATGAATTTACGCAACGCGCTCATCGCGATAGCGGCCCTGGTGGTTCTGGTCGCCGCCGGCTTCTGGCTGGACCGACCGGACGAAGCCCGCGCCGAACTGCTGGTCCAGCCCACCTCCGGACCTTTCCGGGTGACCGTCACGGCCACCGGGGAGTTGCGGGCCAAGAACTCGGTGTCGATCTACGGCCCCAGCCGGGCGAGGCAGGCGAGGATTTACGACATGAAGATCCTGCAGCTGGTGCCCGAAGGGACGGTGGTGACGAAGGGGCAGTTCGTGGCGGAGCTCGACAAGTCGGAGCTGAACAGCAACATCCAGACGGCGCAGATCGATCTCCAGAAGGCGCAGAGCCTCTACACGCAGACGTCGCTCGACACGGCGCTCACGCTGAGCCAGGCCCGCGACGAACTGGTCAACCTCCAATATGCGATGGAGGAAGCCAAGCTGCGCAAGGAGCAGGCCGCGTACGAGCCGCCCTCCGTGCAGCGGCAGGAGGACATCAACTTCGAAAAAGCGGAGCGTTCGTTCGCCCAGGCCAAAAAGAACTATGTGACGCAGGTGAACCAGGCCATCGCCAAGATGCAGGAGGTGGGGGCCGAGCTGTCGAAGAACCAGAAACAGCACGACGACCTCGTGTCCATCGCCAACGAGTTCACGGTGATGGCGCCGGACAACGGGATGGTGATCTACGACCGCGAGTGGGACGGGACGAAGAAGCGGATCGGCAGCACGGTCAGCTCCTGGAATCCGGTGGTGGCGACGCTGCCGGATCTGACCGTGATGCAATCGATCACCTACGTGAACGAGGTCGACATCCAGAAAGTGAAGGCCGGCCAGACGGTGAGCATCGCCCTCGACGCGGACGCCGACAAACAGCTGACCGGTTTTGTCGAGAGCGTCGCCAACATCGGCGAGCAGCGCCCGAATTCGGACGCGAAGGTGTTCGAGGTGGCCATCGTGATCAACGAAAAGGACAGCACGCTGCGGCCGGCGATGACGACGAGCAATACGATCGTCGTGTCCGACGTCCCGGAGGCGCTCTACATCCCCCTCGAGTGCGTCCACACGGCGGATGACGTCACGTTCGTCTATGTGAAAGACGGCGCGCAGACGCGCCGGCAGGAGGTGCGGCTGGGGATGCTGAACGAGAACGAGGTGATCGTGGAGGCCGGCCTGACGACGGAGGACCGGCTGCTGCTTTCGGCGCCGGATGGCGGCGAGACGCTGGACCTGGACCGGCTCGAGGGGGGAGGCGCGTAATGCTCGAGAAGCTTTCGTACAACTTCAACATCGCCATCGAAGCGATCGCGTACAACAAGCTGCGCGCGCTGCTGACGTCGCTGGGCATCATCTTCGGCGTCGGGTCCGTGATCGCGATGCTGGCGATCGGCAGCGGGGCGCGGCAGGAAATCCTGGACCAGATCCGGCTGCTGGGCGCCAATAACATCATTATAACGCCGATGGTGAAGCAGGAAGAGGGCCCGGTAGACGAGGAGGCGCAGGCGGATCTGACCGAAAAACAACCCTTTTCACCCGGGCTCACGCTGGTGGATGCCGCGAGCATCCGCGAACTGATTCCCCAGATCGCGACCGTCAACCCCGAGATCGTCGTGGAGACCGTGGCGCTGCGGCCCGGCTACCGGCGGACGACCAAACTGGTCGGCGTCGAAAATGCGTATTTCACCACGAGCGGGTTCGAGCTCGCGCAGGGCGGCTTTTTCACCGAAGAGCACCTGCGGAGCAACGCGCCGGTGGCGATCATCGGGCAGGATGTGAAGACCAAGTTTTTTGCGAAGGAAGAGGCGATCGGGAAGCGGATCAAATGCGGGCAGCTGTGGCTCACGGTGATCGGCGTGCTAAAGGCCCGCAACATCGACGCGCGCAGCATCGAGCGGCTCGGCATCCGGAACTACGACCTCGACATCTACACGCCGATCACGACCATGCTGCTCCGGTTTGAGAACCGGGCGCAGGTCACGTCCCAGGAGATCGTGAAGGCGCAGCAGGATGCGCGTCGCGGCCGCACGTCGTCGGAGGCGAACTACCACCAGCTGGACCGCCTGGTCGTGGGCGTCGCCGGCTCCGAATACGTCCAGCCCGTGGCGGAGGTCATCACGCGGATGCTCGAGCGCCGGCACTACGGCGTGGTCGACTACGAGGTGACGATCCCCGAGCTGCTGCTCGAGCAGGAGCAGCGCACCCAGAACCTCTTCAATATCGTGCTGGCGGCCATCGCGTCGATCAGCCTGGTGGTGGGCGGCATCGGCATCATGAACATCATGCTGGCCTCCGTCATGGAGCGGATCAAGGAGATCGGCATCCGGCGGTCGCTCGGAGCGACGCGGCAGGACGTGCACATGCAGTTTTTGATCGAGGCGATGGCGTTGAGTTTTACCGGCGGCGTGATCGGCATCCTCGTCGGCGTCACGATCAGTTTCGCGATCCAGCAGACGACGGGCATCGAGACCATCGTATCGTTTTTTTCCGTCGTGCTGGCGTTTGTCGTCGCCGTCACCGTCGGGCTCGTCTTCGGCTTCCTGCCGGCCCGCCGCGCCGCGGAGCACGATCCCGTGGACGCCCTGCGGCATGAATAAGTGGACAGGCGGTTTTTGCGGAGCGGATTCTTGGAGCGGATTCTTAACGTCGCCGTGCAGGCGCGTAGCGACATCGATAACACGAAAGGGGTGAGTTTGGTGCGTCGTCTTTTATTGATTCTGATGGTGATCGGGGCCGCCGTGTCCCTCCCGGCGGCGGCGCAGGAGCGTCTGTTGCTCACGCTCGACGAGGCGATCGCCCGGGGGCAGGGGCAGGGGCCGGATGCGCGTCTGGCGCGGCTGGATCGGGATATCGCCGAATGGGATTACCGCGCGGCGCGGGCGAGCCTGCTGCCGGCGCTCTCACTCAACGGCAACGCGCCGGGGTATCTGCGTTCGCTGACGAGCCTGGACCTCGACGACGGCTCGCTCCGCTATATCCTGCAGGAGCGGACGTTTTCCTCGATGTCGATGGCGGTCCGCCAGCCGATCCCGCTGACGGGCGGCAACCTGTCGATTTCATCGGGACTGAGCCGGATCACGCAGACCGGCGGATTCGGATCGAGCCAGTGGCAGGCCGCGCCGCTGCTGCTCTTCCTGGATCAGCCGCTCTTCCAGTATAACCCGCTCAAGTGGCAGCGCCGGCTCGATCCGTTGCGGTTCGCCGTGGCCGAGCGGGCGTTCACCGAAGACATGGCCACGATCGCGTGGGATGTGGCGAACCGTTACTTCGACGTGTTCGAGGCGCAGCAGAACATCGCGATCGCCACGTTCAACGTCGCGGTAAACGACACCATCTACGTCCTGTCGCGCGGCCGCTTCGACATCGGCCGCATCGCCGAAAACGACCTGCTGCAGAGCGAGCTGCAGCTCATCAACGCGCGGACGGCGCTCGACAACGCCGAGATCACCTATCAGCGCGCGCTGGAAGCGTTGAAGATCGCGCTCCGCGTGGAAGGCGACGTGGAGATCGACCTCGTGCCGCCGCAGGAGCTGCCGGAGATCGGCATCACGCCGGACGCGGCCGTCGAGCAGGCGCGGCAGCGGCAGCCGGCGGTGTTGCAGACGGTCCTCCAGGAGATGGAGGCCGCGCGCGCGCTCGAGGAGGCACGGCGCAACGCCTTCTCCATCGACATGTCCGCCAGCTACGGTTTGAACCAGAGCAGCCCCGATCTGAGCCGCGTGTACGTGGATCCGCTCGATCGCCAGCAGTTCAACCTGTCGTTTCAGGTGCCCATCTTTCAATGGGGGCAGTCCAGGGCGCGCATCCGGTCGGCGGCGGCGGCGCAGCAGCGCGCGGTGGAAGAGGGGATGCGTCAGCGGGAAGAGATCGATCAGGCCGTGTATTTCGAGACGCTGCAACTCCAGTTGCTGCGCCGGCAGGTGGATGTCGCCGCCCAGGCGGACACCATCGCGACGCGGCGCTTCGAGGTGGCGCGCAACCGGTATCTGGTAGGAAATATCGACATCACCGAGTTGTTCAATGCCCAGAACGAGAAGGACGGCGCCAACCGCTCGTACATCCAGACCCTGCGCAACTTCTGGAGCTCCTTTTATAATGTGCAGCGGCTGACGCTGTTCGACCTCACCCGCCGCGAGCCGCTCGCGCCCTGACGCCTTCAGGGACACCCAGACCTGTTATTTTTGCGGTACTTAACACCTAATTAACAAAGCAGGTTGGAAGGGCTTTCCATAGCGCCTTGACTATGCGTGCAATGGTTTGTAATTAAGGCGCATCAACCCCATGCGCGGGGTTCATGAAGGCCGCGTACTCTTTCAGATCGCGCGGCGCAGTACCCACCACGAAGAAGAAGACACACCGTGCCGGCTATGTGGCCGGCCCCCCGTTCATGTCGTGCATTTCCGATGTGCTCGGGGGCGTGTTCCTGTGATTGTGTTGTAGGGAACCGTATCCCATTCAATCCGCGTGTATTCCCGGAATGGGCTCGTTTCCCGCACCTCAGTTTTGTCCCAACCAACGAGGTCCATTCTATGAGACATCGAGCTACACCCCTCGCCGCATCGCTGGCCCTGGTGTTTTTGCTGGCCCTGGCGGCGATGCCGGAAACCGTACAGGCGCAAACGGGGCGCCTGGCCGGCGTCGTCACCGATGCGGAATCCGGGACGCCACTTCCCGGCGTCACGGTCGTCATCGACGGCACGACCCGCGGCACGACCACGGATGTCGATGGCCGCTACGTCATCCTCAACCTGTCGCCGGCGACCTATAGCATCCGCTTTTCGTTCGTCGGCTACACGACCCGCGTGATCGACGGCATCCTCGTCACCTCGGGTCGTACCACCTCGCTCGACACCGAACTCGGCACGGAGGTCGTCGAGGCCGGCGAAGTGGTCGTGGAAGCCGAACGCCCGGTGGTCGACGCGAACCAGACGACGTCGCGCGCCATCGTCACGAGCGACGAAATCTCCCGCTTGCCCGTTTCGTCGCTGCAGGACGTGATTTCGCGCACGTCCAACTCCTACGAAGGCTTCATCCGGGGCAGCCGGCGCTACGAGACCAAGACGATCCTCGACGGCATCGACATCTCCGACGCCTTCAACCCGATCGCGCCGAACGGCACCAATACGGCGTATGCCGGCGCGGTGTACAGCAATACGAACAAGTCGACGGAAACGAACGCGAGCCTGTTCTCCATCAACCCCGACGCCGTATCCGAAGTGACGGTCAACACCGGCGCGATGGATTCCCGCTATGCGGCGGCGTCCGGCGGCGTGGTCACCGTGGCGCTCAGCGAAGGCCGCGGCCCCATCCGGGGCACGGCGTCCTTCCGCTACACGCCCCAGTACAACCGTCCGGGGCCGGATTCGCTCGACTTCTACCGCGATTCGGGCGCCTATTTCGCCGAACGCCAGGCCAAGATCGACGCGGCTTCGCCCAGCGCCGACCTCTTTACGTGGCAGGACGGCAAGTACCCGATCTCGGCGGATCCAGAAGTGGACGCCCGATTCTCGATCGGCGGCTCGATCACCGACAACTGGGGCTTTACGGCGTCCGGCCAGTGGTTCCAGACCAACGGGTTCCAGCCGAATGAATTCCGGAAGCGCCTCAACGGCCAGATCAAGACCACCTATTCGCTGGGCGAAAACACGCGCATCAGCGCGCTCGGCATGGTGGAAGACAACGGCCTCTGGGGCGACTGGAATAACCGCAGCTACCTCGACTTCTGGCGCTATTACCTCGAAGGCGTTACGCAGAACGACGGCGGCAGCTACCTCGGGTCTATCAAGGTGACCCAGCTGCTTTCCGAGAAGTCGTTCCTCGACGTCCAGGTCTACAACACCTACAAGCGCACCCGGTACGGGTACGTGGACGACGACGGCGACGGCTTCACCGAACTCGGCGAAGACGGCGACTTCATCGACTTCCACGATCCGGCGAACATCCAGAAATACATCGGCACCGGGGCGGATCACTCGAAGATGTTCTACGAGAACATTTCCGACGGCTTCTCCGACACGCAGCTGTTCCTCCCGAGCGGCAGCCGCTACAAAGCCGCGCAGCCGCAGCCGTATTCGGAGGACGCCACCCAGACCAACACCGGCATCAAGATCGACTACGCTAATCAGGTCGCGAAGAACCACTTCATCCAGATCGGTTCGGAGTACAAGATGCGTACGTTCGAATACGACCAGGTGTACGGCGTCGACCAGACCGGTGCCAAGCTGAACGGGGCGGCGGAGCCGTTTATCCCGCAGCAGTGGAAACGGAGCCCGACCGAACTGGCCTTCTACGCGTCCGACCGCATGGAATATGCCGGCCTGATCGTGAACCTCGGCTTCCGCGTCGAACTCGTCGACCGCGACATGGAGAAGATCGCCGACCTGTTCTACCCGTTCCAGAGCGACACGGTGACGGTGGTGTCCTCCATCGACCCGTCGCTTTCGAGCACGCTCGCCCGGAATAATTTCCGGCGCGAGGGGAAGGTGCCGGTGGACTTCCTCTTCATCCCGTCGATCGGCGTTTCGCACCCGATCGGGACCAACGGCGCGATGTACTTCTCGTATGCGCGCACGCAGCAGCTGCTGCCGTACACGACGCTGTACCAGTTCTACGACGGCAACCACTCGAACAACCGGTTCTTCAACTACCAGGATCCGGAGCAGGACCCCATCACCTCGAACAACTACGAGGTGGGCGTCCAGTGGGAGTTTGCCGAAGGCTGGGGCGCGGACGTGAACGCGTACATGCGCAGCATCAAGAACTACAGCCAGACGACGCTGACGGCGACGAACCGCGCGCCGGTGGTCGGCGATCCGGTGCTGGTTGGCAGCCCGCACACGTATGCCACGAGCTTCGGCTACGCCGACGTGCGGGGCATCGAGGTGGTGCTTCGCCGGCGCCCGCTGCGCCTGGCGGAGGACGTCACGCTCGGCGTGACGGCGTCCTACACGTTCTCGGCGGTGGAGCAGGCGATCATCGCCGGCGCCAACACGCGCGACTTCATCGACGCCGACGGCACGCAGACCACGCTGCCGTTTGACGATGCGGTGGACTACAAGAACTTCCCGCAGAACGTCCGCGGCGGCGCCTCGACCCTGACGGGCGGCTACGACCGCACCCACCGTTTCGTGCTGCGCTCGGTCTCCGCGCTGCCGTACGAGATCTCGGTCGGCCTCACGGGCAGCCTCGAAAGCGGCTTCCTGTACCCGCGCGAGATCAACGCCGACCCGCGCGACCGCGAACTGCTCGTCGGCCCGACGAACTACCGGCTCGACCTGCGTCTCGAAAAACGATTTACGTTCCAGAACCGGTACGGGGTCGACGTCTATGTCGACATCACGAACCTCACCAACCGCGACAACATCGTGGCCTACGAAACGGCGACGATCAACACGCGGCAGGAATTCGAGGAGTTCGGCCGTCCCGGCCCGCGCCTGATCACGAGCGACGGTACGTCGCTCTACGGCCCGGCCCGCAACGTTTTCTTTGGTGCGCGCCTGCGCTTCTAGGCGCCTGAGGTCCTCACCGTTTTACGCATTTGATATTCGATCGTGTTATGAAGAAGAACCTCTTGCAGATCGGCTTAATCGGCCTCCTCGTTGCGGCATCGGCCGGGCAGGCTGTCGCGCAGAAGCGCAGCATGCCCTCGTCGCTGCTCAACTACAGGACGTCGGCCGTTGAGCGCGTCGGATCCGGCTATCTGACCGCCGGCGATTTCTGGAGCACGGTGCACCCGTTCAACGCGGAAGTGCCCAACCTGCTGCGGAGCCGCTTCGCCGGCATCGGCCTCAACTACATCATGATGCTCGGGTCCACCGGCAACTGGCAGGAACCCATCGGGTCCTGGCCGTCCGGGTATCCCTACACCAACACTTTCCGTAACTCCCCGCTGTTTTTCTTCAGCGTGTTCGACAAGGACGGCTGGGCCGGGTATGCGCCGGGTAACCGCCTGCGCGACCTCGACGGCACGACCGACGCCAATGGCGCCGGCGGGACGAGCCGGTTCATGTTTCCGACCTACGGGCCGGACGTCGTCGGCGCCGGCGACCCGACCCGCGACTACATGCGGCCGGCGCGGTTTACCGACGCCACCCGCACGCACATGATCTACGAAGCCGGCTGGCCGACCAGCGCGGGCATCGACTACAAGATCCGCGCGCACCAGTACAGCTCGAACGAGCAGAACCTGAACGACTTCGTCGCCATCGAAATCACGATGACCAACACCGGCGTCGTCGACAGCGATGCGAACGGGGTGGCGGAAGAGACCAACAACGTGATCGACGGCATCGCGGCGACGGTGACCGGCGACGTGTCGCCGAGCATCCAGATCAGCACCGCCGGCGACCGCGGGTGTAACTGTATCGCCGCCGGCCGCACCTTCGGGTATGTGGCCGCGCCGGACGAAACGGGCGCGCCGTACGACATGTTCGTCTGGATGGCCAACGTGTCCCCGACGACGACGACCAACCGGGCCAACCCGCCCGCCGGCGCCCGCTCGTTCGGCATCGACAACACGAACCAGCGCCTCGGCTACAGCGACATCTGGAACACGTGGACCTTCGTCGGCGCCCGCCAGGGATCGATCGACGACACCGACCTCGGCGCGATCAGCTTCGATACGCCGGACAAGTCGACCGTCTTCGGCACCCACTCCGTGGGCGAAGGCAGCCGGCGCGGCTGGTACAACTCGGTCCACTGGCAGAGCGGCCTCTCGAACCGGAACAACTCCGACGTCGCCTTCCGCAACGCCACCGCGACCTGGTACGAAGACTACGGCAAGCTGTCCAATGGCGGCGACGTCCTCCCGAGCCTCGCGCCGAACCCGGCGTTTTTCTCGGGCGGCACGGCGGACGACATCTCGACCTTCGTCGTCGGCAACCCCGATGCGCGTCCGAACGGCGACTTCAAGTACGCCCATGAGGACATCAGCCCGGCGGTCGCCATCGAGCAGCCGATCTGGGAGCCGGCCTGGAACCCCGGCGCCGCCAGCGGCGACTTCTACAACCAGGGCATGGGCTTCACCAAGGAGTACACCTTCGGTCAGGCCCCGCAGAGCAGCACCGGTCCGTTCAAGCTCGAAGTGGGCGAATCGATGACGCTCGTCTTCGTGCATGCCGCCGGCTTCCGCCTCGAAGGCGTCAAGGATGCCGTCGATGCCGCCCGCTGGGCGTGGGCACGCGGCTGGGACGTGAGCGCGGACATGCCGACGCCGCCGGCGCCGGACATGCTGCCGATCAGCACCGAAAACGGCAGCGCCCTCATCCGCTGGACGGATGTGAGCGACATCGCCCCGGTCGACGGCTACAAGATCTGGCGCGCGTCGCAGTTCCAGCGCACCAACTACCTCGACGCCGGCATGCGCGTGATGGACAACTACCAGCACCTGCACGAAGCCGGCGGCGATCCCTACGCCGCGCAGTTCCTCGATCCGGTCAACCCGAACTTCGACGTCGGCGACCCCGAGGTCTATTTCGAGGGCGACATCCAGGGCTCGTACCAGCCCGCGGAGTGGGGGACCTACGAACTCGTCGCCAAGATTCCGACGAGCGAGCTGAGCCAGTACCTGGACGCCACCGACGGCTACGACTACGCCTACGACGATCAGCAGGTGATCACCGGGTTCACGTACTGGTACTACGTGTCGTCGTACATCGAAGGCTCGTTCACCGGCCCGCAAGGCCCGGTCTCGGTCGGCCACATCGAATCCGCGAACCTCAACCGTAACGGCCGCAACTCGCCGGGCGCGACGAACGGGGAGATCGGGCTCGAATCGCTCTGGGCCGGCACCTACCCGTATGCGTTCCGGAACGCGGCCTTCCCCGTAGCCGGCACGCAGACCTTTAAAAATATCGGAGCGCCCTTTACGGTGACGCCCCCCGTGGCTTCGCCCAGCCAGGTGGCGGACCTCGTCACGGTGACGCCGAACCCCTACAAGATCACGGGGCTCAACGACATCCGTAACGATGCCGCCAGCCACAACATCGACTTCCTCAACCTCCCGGCCGACTATACGCTGACGATCATCGACGTCTCCGGCCAGATCGTCTTCCAGGCGGTCGTCGATGGAGCCGTCGATGGCAAGTATACGTGGGACCTCTTCTCCAAGGATGGGGTCGAGGTGTCGAGCGGGCTGTATCTCTACCACGTCGCGTTCGACGGTGGAGAGGCCTCGGGACATTTCGCGATCCTGCGCTAACGATCGCGCGTCACCAGATTTTAAAAGGAGAACGATATGAATAGGATCATAAAGAGCTTTGTCCTGCTTATGCTGGCCGGCCTCGTGGCCTGGCCGGCGATGGGGCAGCGAAAAGCGGGACGCAGCGGCGCAGCCTTTCTCGAGATCGGCGTCGGCGCACGCGAAGTCGCGCTGGGCTCCGCCGCCAGTTCGATGTCGCAGGACGCGAACAACATCTTCTGGAACCCCGCCGGCACGGCGCTCCCCGCCGACAAGTCGTTTAGCGCGGCCTTCTCGTTCACGAACTGGATCGCCGGCCTCGATTACGGCGCCGTCGCGTTCGGCTACGGGATGCAGAATGCCGGCACGATCACGCTGGGCGTCCAGTTCGGCGGCGTGTCCGACATCGCGGCCAACCGCCAGAACGGGTACACGGATCCGATCCTCCAGAACCTCGTGACCGACACCGAGACCGGTGGCACGTACAACTTCCAGGATCTGGCGGTGAGCGTGTCGTACGCCCGGTACGTCATCGACCGGCTCTCGCTCGGCGCGACGTTCAAGGTGGTCAACGAATCCATCGACGGCGTCAACGCCAACGCGGTGGCGTTCGACTTCGGGTCGGTGTACAGCGTCGGGTTTTCGGGATGGCAGATCGCGGCCCGGCTGAGCAACCTCGGGACGGACATGACCTTCTACAACCAGGAGAATCCGCTTCCGCTGACGTTCTCGATCGGCACCTCGATCTACCCGGTGAACACCGAGAACACGCGCCTCATGCTGGCCTTCGACACGATCAAACCGCTCGACTCCCAGCAGCTGCTCTTCGGCGGCGCGGAGCTGTCGTTCTACGATCTGCTCTTCCTTCGCGGCGGGTACAAGTTCAACTACAGCGGTGTGGATGACGGCGGCGCGATCGGTCGCGACGCCATCAACGACACGATCGAAGGGGCGTCCTTCGGCGCCGGCATCCAGTACGCCATGGGTGGCTACGCGATCGCGATCGACTACGCGTACACCCAGATGGACCTGCTGGATAGCGTGAGCCGGCTGACGCTGCGGATCAACCGCTGAGGTGTCTTCGGGAGTGCCGGGGGTGAGCGTGTAAGGGAGGTGGGAGTATGGGCGTGATCTGGAGAGTGCTTCGTGCTCTCCGCATCCCCCATACCCCCACACTCCCACACCTCCATACTCCCGTCCCATAGAGCCAACCGTAATCGTACCGAATTGCTGCACATCTCCACCCCATCCGGCCGCTGGTCTGCTTTTGCCGAACGGCTCCTTGCCTTTCTCCGCGCGGATATCGTTGAAATGCCGATCGACGGCCGGCTCGTGCGCGGCTTCCGGAGTCCGGACAACCCGGCGTTGTGGATCCGGGACCATTCGGACATGCTCCGCGCCGGCAAATACTTCGAGGCGGATCTGAAAAGCGCGGCCGACTGCTTCGCCGACGCCCAGGCCGCGAACGGCCGGATCTACGACTACGTCATCACCGCCCCCGAGACCTGGACGACGGCGCGCGAGAACTGGGAGCGATGGGTCCGGGTGCCCGTCGAAGCCGATGTGGAATACCGGTTCGTCAAAACCGTCTACCTCGCGTGGCAGGCGACGGGGGACACGGCCTGGATGACCGGGCTCATTCCGGCGTGCGAGCGCGCGTTGCGCTACACCATGACGCATCCCTGGCGCTGGGACCCGACGCATCGCCTCGTGAAGCGGGCGTATACGATCGACACCTGGGACTTCGACTATACCGCAGGCCGGCACGACTGGCTCAATTTCCAGGTCACGCCCCATACCTTCTGGGGGCTGATGCATGGCGACAACAGCGGGCTCTACGAGGCGATGAACCTTCTCGCGACGCTCCTGGATGCCGCAGGACGCGCCGGCGCGGCCGGCGCCTGGCGCGAGGAAGCGGCCGGCCTCCGCGAGCGCGCCAACGCCCTCCTGTTTAACGGCCGCTTCTATACCCACTTTTTTAAACTTACCCCCGTCGAGATCCCGGACGTCGACGAGGCCGAGCAGTTGAGCCTCAGCAATCCGATGGACATCAACCGGGGCATGGCCACGCCGGCCATCGCCCGGGCCATCCTCGAGGAGTACCGGCGGCGCAAGGAGTCGACCGGCGCCTTCGCCGAGTGGTTCAGCATCGATCCGCCCTTCCCGAAAGGGCATTTCGGCGAGGACAAGCTGGTGCCCGGCGCCTACGTGAACGGCGGCGTCATGCCGCTGGTGGGCGGCGAATTGTCGCGCGCGGCGTTTGAACACGGGTTTGAGTCCTACGGGGTCGATATCTTACAGACCTACGACATGATGACGGCCTCGTCGGGTGAGACCCACCTGTGGTATTTCCCGAACGGCGAGCCGGCGAGCGTGGAGACCAGCACCAGTCCGGAGGCGCAGCCGACGGACGGATGGGGGTCTTCGGCGATGCTTTTTGCGCTGGTCGAGGGGCTGTGCGGCATCGTGGATTGGGGCCATTCGTTCGAGCGGGTGCGCTGCGCGCCGCGGTGGGAAGCCGCCGGCGAACGCGAAGCGACCGTGCATGTCGCCTACGCCGCCTCCGGGGCGGGATTCGGGTACCGGTACCTGCACAACCCCGAGGCGACGACGCTCACGCTGGCGATGGAGGCGGATGACGCCGAGGTCGAACTGTCGGTGCTGTTGCCCGCCGGCGCGCAGCCCGCCGCCGTGCGCTGGGCCGGCGCCCCGGTCGCGTTCAAGGCCGTCGATGTCGCCGGCAGCCGGTACGCCACATGCCGTGGACGCGTGCAGGGCGTCGCCGAAGTCCATATCGCCTATCGTTAACCCGGGCGGGAGAGAGACCGCCTTTTGACATGCCAGCCACGCCGACCGTCATATCTCGTCTGAGAACGGGCGCCGACCGCCATGCGCCGGCGTTGTGGCTGTTGCCGATCCTGCTGTTTTTTATCCTCTTCCAGTACTACCCGATCGTAAAAAGCCTCGCCATCAGCTTTTTCGACTACGGGCTGCTTCGCCGGGAGACGCCTTTTGTGGGGCTCGACAACTACATCCGCCAGTTTCAGGATCTCCTCTTCCTGTCGGCGCTCCGCAACACCCTCGTTTTTGTCACGGCCGCCGTGGTGATCGGCGTCGCGCTCGCGCTCTTTTTCGCCATCCTCGTGGAGCGAACGGGTCGATGGGCAAAATATTACCGGACGCTCTTTTTTATCCCCGTCGTCGTATCCCTCCTCGCCACCACCATGGTATGGCGTTGGTTGTACGCCTCGAACGGGCTCTTCAACTTCATCCTCACCTATTTCGGCTTCAGCCCGCAGGCCTGGCTGCTGAGCGAGTCGCTCGCCCTGCCGTCGCTGATCGCGCTGACGGTGTGGAAAAACATCGGCTTCGATCTCGTGCTGTTCTCGGCGGCGCTCCAGGCGATACCCGATTCGTACTACGAAGCATCGAGCCTGGACGGGGCGAGTTCGTGGCAGGATTTCCTGTTCATCACGCTGCCGCAGCTGCGTCCGATCGTGGTGCTGGTCTGCATCACCGCCGTGATCCGCTCGTTCCAGGTGTTCACTACCGTGCTCGCCATGACGCAGGGTGGACCGCTCAACGCGACGCGCACCGTCGTCTACCATATCTACGAACAGGGCATTCAGTACGACGAGATGGGGTATGCCTCGGCGGCGGCGGTCATCCTGCTGGCGATTATCGGGGTGCTGGCCTACGCCCAGTGGCGGCTCGGAGCAGAGAAGGCATGAGCGACGGAAAACACATAGCCTCGGGCGCCATCAAGCGGAAAACCCCGCTGGTCGACGCGATTGTGCACGCCGTGCTCATTCTGGGCAGTCTGGCGATGGTGGGGCCGCTCATCTGGATGGCGCTGACCTCGCTCAAGACGCCGGCGAACGCCGAAGCGTTTTTCAACACGCCGCGCGAGCTGCTCGCCGTGCTCAAGAACCTCTGGCCCGACCCCCTGACGTGGGATGGCTACCGGGCCGTGTTCACCGAACGGCCGATGCTGCGCTATTTCCTCAACAGCGCCATTTACACCGGCATGCGCCTGTTGCCCGGCCTCTTCTTCTGCTCGCTCGCCGGCTTCCTGTTTGCCAAAACCTCGTTCCGGGGCAAGGACTGGATCTTCTGGAGCATCATCGCCACGATGATGATTCCCTTCCAGATCAAGATGCTGACGCTGTACGAGATGATGGTGCAGTTCGGCTGGGTGGATACGTACTGGGCCGTCGCCGTCGTGGGGCTGATGGAGCCCTTCGGGATCTTCCTGTTTCGCCAGACGATCGCCAGCATCCCGGACGACCTGCTGGATGCGGCCCGAATCGACGGGTGCGGGCTGTTCCGTTCGTACGTGAGCGTCGTCCTCCCGCTGATCCGGCCCACGCTCGCGGCCTACAGCATCTTCCTCTTCATGTGGTCGTGGAGCGACTTCCTGTGGCCGCTGATCGTGATCAACTCCGAGCTGCTCAAACCGGTGGAAGTCGGGATTCTCGGCTTCTCGGACATCAACAACCCCGAGTTCGTGAAGATGATGGCGGCGTCGACCGTGGCCGTGCTGCCGATCCTGATCTTCTTCCTGTTCATGCAACGCCAGTTTATCAAGGGCGTTACCATGAGCGGCCTCAAGGGCTGATCGCCGACCGATGCATCCGCTCCGCACATATCGTCTTCTGGGCGTCGCTTTCGCGATGCTGCTGCTCGCCGGCTGCGGGGGCGATGCCGGCGAGACGGGCGATGGGCGGACCGTCATCCGGTTCAATCTGCTCCTCATCAGCGCCGGCCAGGTCGACCATTTCAAGTGGGTCGAGCAGGAATACGAACGCCTGCATCCCGATATCGACGTCGTCTTCGAGCAGTTTCCAGGCAGTTCGCTCAAGGACTTCGAGATCAAGCTTCGGCTGCGCTTCGCGAGCGGCCAGGCGCCCGACATCTTTTTCATCAACGACCGCGTCGTCGCCGAATTCGCGCGCTTCGGGTTGCTGTCGCCGGCGCCGGATTTTATCACCGCGTACGCGGATTCGATGAGCCTCAACCCGGCCATCCGCGATGCGCCGTATTTCGGCGGCGTGTCGTACGGCATCACGAGCGACATCGCGCCGACGGTGCTGTATTACAACAAGGACATGTTTCGCGAAGCCGGCCTCGACCCCGAGCGGCCTCCGCGGACGTGGTCCGAGTTGCTCGACTATGCCGACCGTCTCACGGTTCGGTCGCCCGACGGCGCCATCCAGCGCGCCGGCTTCTCGCTGCGCAAAACAGGCTTCAAGCCGGGGACGGCCGAAAAATGGCTGACCTTCCTGTTTTCGGCGGGAGGCGAGGCGTTCGACGAGGCCGGCACCAGGGCCCTGCTCAACAGTCCCCAGGGGCGCAAGGCCATCGATTTTTACGACCAGGTGCTGTTCAAGCGGCACATCGACGCGGTCACGCTGGAAGGCGACCAGCAGGGGTTCGGGCAGCAGCGGGTCGCCATGTTTTTGCGGGAAGTGCATGTGGTGCGATGGATGCAGGAAAACTATCCGGATATCGACTTCGGCGTCGCCCCGATTCCGGCAGAAGAAGGGTCGTACAGCGCCGGCGGGACGTATATCTGGAGCGTCAGCGGCGACAGCCCGCACCAGGAAGAGGCCTGGCGGCTGATCGATTTCATGATGAGCCACGAGGTGTACGACCGCTACGCGATCGTGGGTGGCGCGCTCCCGACCATCAAGTCGGTCGCCGCGCTGCCGCGTTACCAGGACGACCCGTATCTGCGGACCTTCCTCGCGCAGGATCTCCGCGTCCTCAAACCGTTTCCGCGCATGCAGCAGGCCCTCGAAATCGTCGGCGCCTACATCGAACGTTTCTGTTACGGGCAGATCGCCGCCAACGAGGTGCTGCCGCGGATGGAAGAAGACCTCAACGCGCTACTGGCGCCCAACCGCCCGTGAATGGCATGCAGCGAATTGAACGCGAAATGGGACTCCGAAATCGTCTTTGGATACGATTTTCTCGCCGTCAACCTCGGAGCCTTGCATGGATCCCCGCTTTCGCGGGGATGACGATTGCGGCGGCAGCGCTCGGTTTACTGCTGGCGATGACGACCGCCGTCCCGGCCTCCGCGCAATCCACCCCGGGCGCCTACTCCGAGGCCTACCAGGCGCGGCGGGATTCGTTGATCGCCTTTTATGCGCACCGGGTGCCGGCGACGGACCTGTCCGCCGGCGGCTATTTCGAGATTGCGGCCCGGCTGACGCGCGGGGAGGACATGGACTGGGTGCTGGCCCGCATCGATTCGGTCCTGGCGAAGCCGCCGAGCGGCGACATGTTCTGGATGTTTCCCTTCGTCACCGCCTGGTTCGCCGGCCGCGATACGCTGCCGGCGTCGTACAAGGCCCGGTTGCGGGACCTGTGGCGGACGTACATGCCCTACCGCGGCGATACCGAGAATCACTGGGCGCTCTATTATTCGACCCTCTACCTGATGGCGCAGGAGTACCCGGACGATGCCGGCGACCGGTGGTACAACGGGAAATCGTCGCGCGAAAACATGGCCGAGGCCAAAGAATACCTGACCGAATGGATGCGCCTCGCGACGACGATCGGACAGGGCGAATACGACTCGCCACACTACATCAAGGTCTACATCGCCCCGATGGCGCTTCTCGCGGCGTATGCGATCGACCCCGAGATGCGCCAGCGTGGCCGGATGATGCTGGAGTATGTGATCGCCGACTACGCGGCGGAGAGTCTGGGAGGCTATTACGGCGGCGCGCACAGCCGCATCTACGAACGCGGCGTCACCGAACAATGGCTCTCCGCCTCGCCGCGTTTCGCGTGGCTGATGTGGGGCAACATGCCGTTCGGCCCGAGCGGTGAATCCTACATCCTGGCCCAGAGCGGCTACGAGCCGCCTTACCTGCTGTACCAGATCGCGACGGATCGCGCCACCCCCTACGCGCATCGCGAATTGAAACGCACGCGCCACCGGTGGCGGAACAGCGACGTCCGGAACGCGCCGGTCTACAAGTACACCTGGATGCGCCCCGAATACGTTCTCGGATCGAGCCAGGGCGGGCTCCTCCAGCCGATCCAGCAGGAGACGTGGAGCCTGATGTGGACGGTGGACGATCCGCGGGGCGCGCACAACACATTTTTTACAGTGCAACCCTACTCCAATCCCGAAGAAGGCACCATGTATTTCGCCGAGCATCCCGATATGGTGACGGAGTTGATCGTCCGCTCGAAAAAGGAATATGACGAGCCGACGAAATGGACGGGCGGCTCCCCCTACGAGCAGGTGGCGCAGCACGAGGATGCGTTGATCGCCCTCTACGATATCCCGAAAGGAAACCGGTTTCCGGTGGTGAACGCCTTCTTCTCCCGCGATCTCACGAAGCGGGAGGAAGACCCTTCCGGCTGGATCTTCGCCCGGGGCGGCGACGCGTACATCGCCTTCTTCCCCCTCGCCGGCTATGCCTGGGAGCAAAATGACGCCGGCGACTGGCGATGGTATAGCGGGCAGTTGAAGAACGGCGCCGTCGTCCAGGTGGCGCCGGCCGGCCGCTATGCGTCGTGGGAGGGCTTCAAGGAGGCCGTCCGCGCCCTGCCGCTGCATACCGCGACCGAGCCCGTGCCGGAGGTCTCGTTCACCACACTGGCCGGCGCCCGGCTCCACGCGCGGTATGGCGAGCCCATGACCGTCGATGGAACGCCGCTCGATTACGCCGGCTGGCCGCTGTTCGAGGGGCCGTTCCTGAATGCGGATCGAGGCAGCCAGAAGCTGGAAATCTGCTACGAGCGCGCCTGCCGCGTCCTCGATTTCACCGATCTGACGATCACAGACACGGTAACGCCATGACCCGGATCATCCCAGCCCGGGCGAGGGGCGTACTGCTCGCCGGCCTGCTGGTCGCCGGTTTGGTCGCACCCGCCCGCGCGCAGCACCGGCTCTACGCCGGCCTCATCCAGAACAAGGGCTATGTGGTGGGCGCGCCGCTCACCGACGCCGGCTTCCACGTATTTGCCGGCGACAGCACCTGGACCCATATCGGCTGGAAGATTCCTCGCGTATTCGGGATCGCGTTCGACCCCTCCGACCCGCGCACGATCTATCTGGCGGCCGGCAACGGCCTGCTCCGTTCGTTCGACGGTGGCGCAAGCTGGCGCATCGTGACGGACTGGCGGATCACGGAAGTGCAGGACGTGGAGGTCGATCCGCAGCGGCCCGAACGCATCTACCTCTCGTCGGCCGACGGCGTCTGGCGCTCCCACGATCGCGGCGACACCTGGGCCTTTATCGGCGGCGAGGTGCTGAACCGGTACGTGCAGGCGGTGGAGGTGGATCGCTCCGCATCGGGCCGGCTGCTCGCCGGCGCCGAACACGGCCTGTACCGCTCCGAGGACGACGGCGCGACCTGGACGCGTGTCGCCGAGGTCGACGACGTGATGGATATCCAGCAAAGCGCCAGCGAGCCCGGCGTGTGGCTCGCCGGCATGGCCCGAGGCGGCGTGATGGCCTCCAACGACGGCGGGCGGACGTGGACGCGGGCCCGGGGGCGGACGCAGCAGCAGACATTCTACGGCGTCGCCATCGACCCGGCGAACGCCCGGCGCATGGCCGCCGTGGGCTGGGATACCGGGGTGCTCATCAGCGCCAACGGCGGCCGCACCTGGAAACGCACCGGAGACCGCCTCCCGGTCGACGACTTCTACGAAGTCATCTTCGACCCGGACGTCAGCGGCCGCATCTGGGTCGCCACCGTCGAGGCCGGCATCTTCTACTCGGACGACGATGGAAAACGCTGGACCTCCGCCGGCATGTTCGGGACGCTGGTGTTCGACATGACATTTGCGCCCGCCGCCGATTAACGGCGGGCTGTTTAAGGATTCAGGTTTAACGTCCAAGGATATGGCAACGTATCGCGTGCGACCTGACCCCTTCAAATGCCCTTGAACCATAAACCTTGAACCTTGAACGCGATGCAAGCGCTATTTTCAGGCCCATACCCCGTCTCCGACGAGAAGGTGGCCTTTTTTCGGGAAAACGGGTACGTCCAGTTCGATGACGTGCTCTCGATGGACGAAGTGGAATACCTCCGCGGCGGACTGGCGAAGGCCGTGCAGGAGCGAAAAACGTTGGCGCGTGACCTGGCCGGCGCCACTCCCACCGGCGAGAAGGAAAAGATCCTCCAGATGCTCAACCTGTGGGAGCTGTACCCCGAGGTGAAGGCGTATGTGTTTGGCGAGCGAGTAGCCGGCATCGCGCAGCGGCTGTCGGGCAGTTCGTCGCTGCGCCTGTACCACGATCAGGCGCTGGTGAAGGAGCCGGGGCCGAGCGCTCCTTCGCCGTGGCACCAGGACCAGCCTTATTGGCCGTCGAAGGAGGGCGGCATGTTTTCGTGCTGGATGGCGCTGGACGACGTGACGATCGAACGCGGCTGCATGCAGTTCATCGCCGGATCGCACCGGTGGGGCGAGTTCGAACCGATCTCGTTCGGGCCGGACGGCAAGGCCCTGTTCGATCTCCTCAGCGCCGAGCAGCGCGCGCTGTGGAAGCCGGTCCCCGTGGAGATGAAGGCCGGCAGCTGCACGTTCCACCACGGCCTCACCTTCCATTACGCGAACGCCAACACCACCCAGCAGACGCGACGCGCGTTCGTGACCATCTACATCCCGGAAGGCATCACCTACGCGGCCGATGAAAAGATGGGCAACCCGTTCGACGGCACGATCACCAGCCGAAAGGGCGAACCGCTCCGCGGGACGCGCTTCCCGGTGCTGATCGGGGATGAATAGGGCCGGCAGGATGCCGGACGCGCTCGCCATCAACCAGACGCTCATAACCATGGAATACAAGAACGGGCCGCTCAGCCCGGAACAGCTGGCGCAGTACGAACGCGACGGCTTCCTCGTCGTGCACGGGTTGTTGTCCGATGAAGAGGTGGATCGTTTCGTCGCCTACGAGCAGGAAGCCAAGCCCGCCGGCTGGCGGCAGGACCTCCTGCATCACAAATCCGATCCCGAGTGGCACTACCTCGCCACCCACCCGAACGTGGCGGGCGGCATCGCGCAGATCGTCGGCGGCCGGCCGATGATCGTGCAGACGATGTACCTCGAGAAAAAACCCGCCGGCGACCACGAGGTGGGCGGCAGCGGCGTGGCGCTCCATCAGGACCTGCACTACCTGCCCTGCGAGCCGGCGACGCTGACGGCATGCTGGCTCGCCCTGGGCGACACCGACGCCGAAAACGGCGGCCTCTGCGTGGTGCCGGGCAGCCACAAGCGCGGTCTGTACCGGACGCACAAGAACCAGAATGCGGACGAGCACGACGCGTGGGAAATGGACTACCCGATGCGCGACCGGAACGGCCGTGAGTGGGTCGAGAAGATGTACTCCTTCGAGATCGAGGACATCCGGCCGGAGGAGATCGTTCGCCTGACGGTCCCGAAAGGCGGCGGCGTCTTTTTCGACGGCCACACGATCCACGGATCGTACGGCAACCGGTCGAAGGTCCGCTACCGCCGCGCGTGGGCCGTGCACTACCTGAAGGAAGGCAGCTGGATGAACCGCTGCGACGTCCAGGACGTCATGCCGGCGCTGTAACGTCTTGCCGCCAGGTGGCGATCGCCACCCGCCTCCACGACGTCCCGCCGGGGCGTCACGCTGTAAACCATCTACCCGAAACTGATTATCGTGATTAAAACAACCGTCGTAGGTAGCTACCCGATCATCGACTGGCTCGTGGCCGCGCCCAGCCAGCAGGCCCTCAACGACGCCACGAGCGTCGTCCTCAAAACCCAGGAACTCGCCGGCCTCGACGTCATCGCCGACGGCGAGCTGTACCGCTTCGACATCAACCATCCCGAAACGAACGGGATGATCGAGTACTTCGTGAAGCCGCTGGAAGGGATCCGGAGCCGGGTCACTCGCAAGGACGCCGAGGATTTTCGGAAGAAGCAGGGGATGGGCTTTCGCACGAAGCCAGCCGCCGTCGTCGAGGGGCCGCTCGGGGAGGGGATGCTCAATCTGGTGGACGACTACCGCCGCGTCCGCCGGCTCACCGCTACGCCGCTCAAGTTCACCGTCACCGGGCCGCACATGCTCAGCAAGACGCTGCTCGACCATCACTACAGCGACGTTCCGGAGCTGGCGCACGCCCTCGCAGGCGTGATCGCCGCGCAGATCCGCGAGATCGACGCCGAGATCGTGCAGCTCGACGAAGCCAACATCACGGGCTCACCCGAGGAGGCCGACTGGGCCGCCAGCGCGCTCAACGTCATGCTCGACGCCGTGCCGAACACGCCGGCGGTGCACATGTGCTTCGGCAACTACGGCGGGCAGTCGATCCAGAAGGGCCACTGGCAGTCGCTCATCGGCTACATCAATCAGTTGCACACCGACCACATGGTGCTCGAGTTCGCCTACCGCGGCGAGGAAGAGCTGGCCTATCTGAACGACGTCCGCCCTGAAATTGGCCTCGGCATCGGCGTGATCGACATCAAAAAAACCGTCGTCGAGTCGCCCGAACTCGTCGCCCGCCGGATCGAAGCCGCCGCGAAGGCCGTCGGCGTCGAACGCATCCGGTACGTCCACCCCGACTGCGGCTTCTGGATGCTCAAACGCTCCATTGCCGATGCGAAGATGCGCGCGCTGGTGAAGGGGAGAGATCTGTTTGAAGGCAAGCCGTAAATCGTAAATCGAAGATCGCAAAACATGCATTACCGGGCCGCAAGATGAGAACCGCCTGGCAGGCAACGGCATGATGGGAATCGGACTGATGTACGATGTACGATTTGCGATCCCCGATCCGCCCGACCTGCGTTTCCTCAACCCGCTCGACTACGCCGTCATCGGTCTCTACCTGCTCCTCGTCGCCGGCGCGGGGGTGTATGTGGCGCGGTTCAATCGGGACACGGGGGATTACTTCAAGGGGGGCGGGCGGATACCCTGGGGGCTGTCGATGGTGTCGCTGTTCATCTCGGGGTTTTCGGCGTTCATGTTTGTCGGGGCCGCCGGGGTGACGTACAAGGACGGGGGCGGCGCCCTGGTGCTATTTACGCTGGCGGCGCCCGCGTACCTGCTCGGGTGGGCGGTGTACGGTCCGCTCTGGCGGCGGACGCGCATCGACACGCCGATGGAGTTTCTGAGCCGGCGGTTTTCGACGAGCACGACCTACTTCTACACGCTCCTCGCCGTCGTGCCCAACGTGCTGACGCTGGGCATCCTCATCTACACCCTGTGCATCTTCGTCTCCACGGCGCTGGGTTTCAACGCGGCGACGTTCGACCTCGGCGTGGCGCAGGTCAACGGCTTCCAGCTTTCGATCCTCGCGACCGGCGGCGTGATGGTGATCTATACCCTGTTCGGCGGGCTCTGGGCAGTGATGGTGACGGACGCGCTCCAGTTTGTCATCCTCCTGCTCGTCACGCTGCTTCTGCTCCCGATCGCCTATGTCTTTCTGGGGGATGGCAGCCTGACCGCCGGCATCGCCCGCCTCGCGCGGGATGCGCCGGAGGGGTATTTCGACCTGTCGCTGACGGGCCGGCCGGCGCTGTTCTGGGGCGCGTATCTGGTCAACATCGTGATGGGCTACAACGTCAACTGGCACATTGCGCAGCGCTATTACAGCGTCCCCAACGAGCGCGACACGCGGAAGATGGCGCTCTGGTGCGCCGGCCTCGGCCTGGTCCTCCCCCTGATGTGGATCCTCCCCGTGATGGCGACGCCCATCCTGTTTCCCGACATGGCGTCGCTCTGGCCCGAGCTCCGCGAGCCGTCGGAGGCGGCGTTCGTCACCCTCGCCCTTGCCGTCCTGCCGCACGGACTGCTCGGGTTTATGGTGGCGGCCATCTTCGCCGCCACGATGAGTTCGGTGGATACGACGATCAACTGGCTCTCCGCCGTCGTGACGCACGACGCGTATGTGCCGGTTGCGCGCCGGCTGCGGGGCCAGGCCCCGTCCGATCGCGCGCAGCTGGTCTTTGCGCGGGGCGCCGTGGCCGTGATGGGGATCTTCGCCATCTGGATGGCGCTGACGATGGAGCGGTACGGCGGGGCGTTCGACGTCTACCTGCGCGCCGATTCGCTCTACCGGCCGGCGATGTTCGTGCCGTTGATGCTCGGGCTTGTCATCACGCGCACGCCGTGGTGGTCCGGCATGGCCTCGTTCGGCGCCGGCGTCGTCGCGATCTTTGCGGCGGCCATGGCGGCGAATCATGCGCAGGGCATCCCGGTGGATTCGTTCGGGGCCTTTTTTACGCCGCTCACCGTCCATGTCGCCGGGTTGGAGCTGGGGCGGTATGAGATGAACACGCTCGTCGGCGTCGGCGTGAGCGCACTCGTTTTTCTCGGGTCGATGGTCTTCAAGCGGCGTCCGGCATGGTACGCGGCGCGTGTCGAAGCCCTGGAGGCTGATTTGAAGACGCCGGTGCTGGATTCGGGCGAGCCGGCGGATCTGCGAGGTGCGCGCGCGTACCGGCTTGCCGGCCGGCTCACGTTGGTCATGGGAGGGCTGCTCCTGCTCATCGCGGTGGCGCTGCCGGATGGGCGGTGGCTCAATGCCGCCGGCGGAGTGCTGGGGCTGGCCATCGGCGGCGCGCTGATCGGCTTCGTAGGCCGGTATCGCCCCGGGCAGCGGTGATGGGCTGACTGCCTGTCGCGCAGATACAGGCACTTCGCGGTAATCGCGCAAAAGCCCAGCCCACGCCTGGCCCCCCACGCCTGGCCCCCCAAAAACATAGCCCCCACGCTTCAGCGTGGGGGGCGGAATGCGCGAGGAAGCGACGTTGAATGCAGGCCGGGAGGTCCCTCGGCACGCCCCGCGTGAACGCGTGGCGGCTCGGGATGACGTTGGGACTCGACACGCCCGGCGTGAACGCGTGGCGGCTCGGGATGACGTTTTAGCGCACCACGAACGTATATGCGCCCGGCGCCAGCTCGTAGACCACCCGATCGGCTTCCATCCCCACCCAACGCGCCCCGGTCAGGTCTCCCGAGACGGCTTGAGGCGACGCCGCCGGCAGCCGCAGCGTGGCCGTCGTGTTGGCCGGCACGGTAAACCGGTAGGTCACACCGGTGCCCGACCGCTCCCAGGCGCTCTCGATCCGCCCGTAGACCGCGTCGTAGTGGCCGCGCGCCCAGGTCATGGCGCCGGTAGGATCGGGCGTCGGCTGGAGGATGAAGTGCCGGAACCCCGGCGCGGACGCGTCGCGCTGGATGCCGAGCGAATAGTTGTACATCCAGGCCCCCACGGCCCCGAAGGAGTAGTGGTTGAACGAGTTCATGCTGTTGTTGCCGCCGAAGCCATTCTCGATCGTGTAGGAATTCAGACGCTCCCAGATCGTCGTCGCGCCCTGGTCGACGGGGTAGAGCCAGGAGGGGTAGGACGTCTGCTGGAGCAGCCGGTACGCCGCCTCGTCGTATCCGTAATCCGACAGGGCTTTGCTGATCCACGCCGTCCCGATAAACCCGGTCATCAGCGAATACGCCGGCCGCGTCGCGCCGCTGTCGTCGACATTTTCCCGCATCACCGACTCGGCGAGGAGGCGGGCGGCGTGCGGAGCGTTTTCCTCGCTGAACACGCCCAGCGCGAGGGGTACGGCATAGGAGACCTGCGTGTCGATCACGTCGCCGGCGGCCCTGGGCGCGCCGCCGCCGAAGCCGCGTGTCTGGAAGCCCGAGGCGATCGTCCGATGCGTGGCCGGGTCCACATACGTCGCGTTGAAGTGCGCCTTGCGTTCGGCGCGACGTTGCCAGTACCGGCCGGCGTCGTCGTCGCGCCCGAGCGCCTCGGCCATGCGGGCCGCCAGTTCCAGGTCGAAAATCTGGTAGGCGGTCCACAGCAGCGTGTTGTCGTTTTTGTTGCCCTCCGGGCTCAACCAGTCGCCGAGCGGTCCTTCGTTCAGAACACCGGTGGCGGGATCGATCCGTGTGTCGAGGAACGCCAGGTAGCGCTGAACGGCTTCGAAATGCTCGGCGAGCAGGTCGAGGTCGCCATACTGCTGGAAGGCTTCCCAGGCCACCGTGACGCCGGCGCTGCCCCAGAGGGTGCCGCCAAACCCGCCGCCCATCGGGGCGACATCGGTGAAGCGCCCATCGGCGCGCTGGACGTCGCGCATACCGAGCAGGTGTCGGCGCAGGAAGGGATTGGCGTGGGCCAGATAGGTTGCCGAGCGGGCGAACACGCTGATGTCGCCGCTCCAGCCCATCCGCTCGTTGCGGGCCGGCGTGTCGGTCGGGATCGACAGGAAGTTGCCGCGCATCGACCAGGTGATGTTCTGCCAGAGCCGGTTGACCTTCGGGTTCGACGTTTCGTAGATCGACGCCAGCCGGTCGATGCTGCTCACCACGTTGCCGCGCACCGCGGTCAGCGGGAGCGCCTCGTCGATGCCCGTGATCTCGAGGTAGCGGAAGCCGTGGAAGGTGAACCGGGGCCGGATCGTTTCGTCGCCCCCCTTCATGATGTGGATGTCCTGGGTGAGCGCGGCGCGGATGTTTTCCAGCATGATCATCCCGACGTTGTCGCCGTGCTCGGGCAGGTTGGGATAGAGGACCTCCGCATACCGCAGCGTGACGGGCTGGCCGGCCGTACCGCCCACGATATCGATCTCGGGAAAGCCCACCATGTTCTGGCCCATGTCATAGACAAACACACCGGGGCGCACCTCGTTCACCCGCTCCGCCACCCGCTGCATCACGATGGTGGGGTTTTCGCCGAACTGGGCGACGAGCGCGAAGTCGTCGTAGTTGAGCGTCTCGTTCTGGAATGCCGTGCCGTCCAGCGGGACTTCCACGGCCGGCTTCCAGCCGGCGCCGGCGTAGCCCGGGGTGTCCCAGCCGGCGACGGCCGCTTCCCGCGTCGCGTCGTAGATCTCGCCCTGGAAGAAGCTGCCATACCGCACCGGTCCGTCGTTGTAGAACGACCAGGTTTCGGGCCGCGTCGTGACAACGTCGGTGGTCCCATCCGCATAGGTCACGACCAATCGGGCGAGCAGGGACTGCCGGTCCCCGAAATAATTCCAGTTCTGGCCGCTGAACGTGATGTTGCCGCTCCACCAGCCCTCGGCCAGCATCGCGCCGAGCGCATTGTTGCCGGCGGATACCTGATCGGTCACATCGTACGTCTGGTACATGTGATGCCGGTTGTACTGCGTGAGGCCGGGGTTGAAGTAGTCTTCGCCCACGCGCTCGCCGTTGAGGTACATCTCGTAAATGCCCCGGGCCGTCACATAAAGCCGGGCGCGTGCGATGGGCTTGGATGCCGCGTCGAATTCGGTGCGCAGCATCGGCATGGCGTTCCGGCTCGGGTCGGCGGTGATGAGGCGCCCCGCGCTGCCGCCGTCGACGGTATACGCGCCGCCGGCGATCTGGAGGCCCGCCTCGCCGGCGAAGAGCCCGCTGTAGTCGCTCGCGGCCAGATCCTCGCTAAACAGCGGATTCGACGGCTCGCGGTAGTTCCGCACCACCACCTCGGAGAACCGCGCCTTCTGGCCCGCCGGCATCCGGAAACCGATTTCCGCTACCATCGGGAAGCTGATGAAGTTGTTGCCGCTGCCGACGGGGTTCAGATTCAGGGCCGCCCTGTTGCCGCCCGGGCCGCCGCCGCCCTGGGTCGGTGCGTCGCTCAGGGTGATCTGATGCGCCGGATCCACGGCGTCGATGTAGATCATGAAGAGCCCGAAGTTGCACTCGACGAAGACCCGGTGCGGGGCGTAGGCGTTGGCCGCGCTGATCACCTCCAGCGGGATATCGTACGACTTGAAGGGCGTCTGGGGGCTGTCGCTCGGATGGTACCCGGCGCGGTAGACATGCAGGGCTGCCCGCCCGCCCGGCTGCTGCAGCCCCGCGATGTCCAGCTCGATCGCCACGTAGCTCTCATCCTCGCGGTTTTCGATGCCGAACAGGTTCTTGTCCGCGTCCATCAGCCGGCTGTCGTTGGCCCCGAAAACCAGGCCGGCGCGCGTCGACCTCGCGCCTTCGTCCAGCTGGACGACATAATCGAGTTTGTAGACCGAGAAATAGGACGCCTGAAACGGCAGGTCCTCGTCGCCACCGCCGATCCACGTCGCCCCGTCCCACGCGGCGATATCCGGGTTCATCAACCCCGTCTCGAACCACGAGGACGCGGTGGATCGCCCGCCGAGGTTGTCCCACACCGTCACGGTCCAGATGTAACGCGTCTCGGGCTGGAGCGGCATGCCGGCGTACACGATGCCGTGCGAGATTCCCCCGCCGATCCGCTCCGAGTCCCACATCGCGGCGCCCGACGCATCGTGGACGACGACCCGGTACGCCGTCTGCATGAGCCCCCGCGTGGCGTCCTGCGCGGTCATGCGCCAGCTGAAGCGGGGACGCGCGATATCCAGCCCGAGAGGGGTCTCCATGTACTCGGTCTGGAGCCCCTCGACGAGGGCCGGCGCGGCGGACGCCGTGGCAAAGGACAGACTGAGCGCCAGAATGAGGAGGCGGATAAAACGCATGATGGAGCGGGATGGGGGATCAGGAAAGGCTGTTATTGCGCGGTCATATAGAGGCGGTCGAGCACGCGGTAACGGGCCGCGTTCATCTCGGGTTCGGCGCGGGTGACGGCGTCGATGCGCATAACCTGCGGCGCGCCGCCGGCGTTGAGCGCCGGCCACGCCGGCACGCCGAGGCCGTTCGGGTTGCCGGTCTTGACGAAGTTCGCATAATAGGCCATAAAGATGGCGGAAACCGTGAAGTCCTCCGGCTGCCAGTCGTACACCCGGTTTGTCGATAGATTGCCCATCGCGTATTCGATGTCGGCCGAGTGGACGGCGCCCGTGGCCGGCGGCGGGCGGTTTGCCCGGGCGGCTTCGCCCCGGACGACCCCGCCGGCCAGACCGGCCACGGCGTCACCCATTTCAGGCCGCATGGCCGGACGCGGCCGGGCGTACATGTAGCGGTACACCGGCTGCCCGGTGCGGCTGTGCAGATCGGCCCACTTCCAGGTGCTGAACCCGATGAAGCGGTCGCTCGCGAGATCGGTGGCCACCTGGATCACATCGGCATCGGAGAGCGGGCGGTACACGTCGAGCACGGCGTCGGCGTGGTCGCCATAGAGGGCGCGGACGACCTCCGTGTAGTTGGCGACGGTCGGCTCGCGGTTGGCCAAGAGCGCCTGCCAGCCCATCTCCTGCGAATTCCAGCCGATGAGCAGGGGCACCCGGGCCTGCTCGCCACGGGTGTAAAGGGCGGCGGGGGACTCGGGGATGAGATACCCGTCGATGCTCGACGTGAAATGCGCCGGATTGAGCGTGGCCGTGGCTTCGAGGATCTGGTCTGCCGGGATGGCCCGCAGCGCCGCCAGCGACGCGGCGCCCTGCGCGGCGGCGAAAGCCTCGCCCTTCGCTTCGACCTCCGCGCGCGGTTCGGCGGCGAGCGTGCCCATGAGCGATCCGCTCGACGCGATGGCGCCGGCGATGAGGTCTTTCGTCTGCGGCGACATCATCATCGCGCTGACCGACACCGAGCCGGCCGACTCGCCGGCGATCGTCACCCGATCCGGGTCGCCGCCGAACGCCGCGATGTTGTCGCGCACCCATTCCAGCGCCGCCTTCTGGTCGAGGTAGCCGTAGTTGCCCGAGGCGCGGTTCGGCGACTCGGCCGTCAGTTCGGGGTGCGCGAAGAAGCCGAAGATGTTGAGCCGGTAGTTGGCCGTAAGCGAGACGATGCCCTCGCGCGCGATGCGCTCGCCGTCGTACCGGGGCTCGGAGCCGTCGCCGGTGAAGAGGCCGCCGCCGTAGAAATAGACCAGCACGGGGAGGCGATCGTCGGGCGAGGTCGCGGGCGTCCAGACGTTCAGGTACAGGCAGTCCTCGCTCATGTCGTCCGAGCGGAAGTTCATGTCGCCGAAGAGCGGCCGCTGCATGCAGCGGGGACCGAAGCGATCGGTTTTCCGGACGCCGTCCCACCCCTCGGCGGGCTGCGGCTCGCGCCAGCGCAGATCGCCGACCGGCGGCTGCGCGAACGGAATGCCCTTGAAGGCGCGCACGCCGGATTCCGAAACGCCCTCGACGAGGCCCTGCGCGGTGCGGACGGTCAGGGGAGGCGTGTTCGACTGGGCGCCGGCCCGGTAGGCCACGATCAAGGTCATGACCAGGAGAAGGGAGACGAGTTTCATCGGTGCAGAGAGAGCATGGTGAGCTTCACGAACGGCCGCCGGATTTGCGCGCACATTCAGGTATTTCCCCCGAAATTAACCCCCTGCAAGCAGAAATGCAGATACCCGGTCCCCGGGATTGTGTATCTTGCACGCATTCCAGACGTGCTTCCCTGGCGGGAGGCCGCGTGCCGGCCCCATACGGCGTAAAACGCGAAACGTCTCAGTGGCCTTCTTACCCCATTTGTACCCCATTCTTGTCCATGCGTACGTTGTATCGATTGACGGGTGTTCTCTGTCTGGTTGTATGTGTCGGGTTTGTCGGAGCAGGGCGCGCCGTAGCGCAGCCGGCGGCTTCCTACCGTGCGCCCGAAACCATGGCGCCGGTGGCCAAGGCGATGAAGGCCGCCACCCTGCCCGCCATCGATGGGAATGTGCTCGGCGACCCGGCGTGGCGCGACGCCCCCCAGATTGCCGGCTTCAGCCAGACCACCCCCGACGAAGGGCAACCGGCGACCGAGGAGACGATCGTCCGCGTGGTGTATACCAATGATATGCTGTATGTCGGCGTCGTTTGCTACGACCGATCGCCCGATCAGATCATCGTGGCGGACAGCCGGCGCGACGCGGCGCTTGACGACATGGACAGCTTTCGGATGGTGCTGGATACCTATCGGGACCTCCAGAACGGCTTCATCTTCGGGACGAATCCCGCCGGCGTCGAATACGACGCGCAGGTCAGCAACGAGGGCTCGGGCGGCGGCTTTGCCGGCGGGCCGCGCGCGCAGGCCGGCTCGGGCGGCGGCGTCAACGTCAACTGGGACGGCTCGTGGACAGTCCAGACCGAAATCGGCGATTACGGCTGGAGCGCCGAGTTCGCCATCCCATTCCGAACCCTCCGGTTCACGAGCGGCGAGGCGCAGGTGTGGGGCGTCAATTTCCAGCGCACCATCCGCCGCATGCGCGAGAAGGCGTTCTGGGCCCCGCTGCCCCGGCAGTTCGATCTGCCGCGCGTTTCCCTCGCCGGCACCCTCGAGGGGCTCGACATCCCGGACCCGCGCAACCTCCAGATCACCCCCTACGTCCTGGCGCAGGGCGGCCGCGACGTGCCGGTCGATGCGTTCGAGCGGGTAGGCCCCGACGCCGATTTTGGCGTCGATCTCAAATACAGCCTCACGACCAGCCTCACGCTGGATGCGACCTACAACACCGACTTTGCGCAGGTGGAGGCAGACGAACAGCAGATCAACCTCGACCGCTTCAACCTGTTTTTTCCGGAAAAAAGGCCGTTTTTCCTCGAGAACGCCGGCATCTTCTCCGCCGGCCAGCCCGGCTCGGTGGAGCTGTTTTTCAGCCGGCGGATCGGCATCGGGCCCAACGGGGAGGCAGTCCCGATCGTCGGCGGCGCGCGCGTGTCGGGCGATGCGGCCGGGATGAAGATCGGCTTTCTCAACATGCAGACGGCGCAGATCGGCGAAGCCGGCATCCCCGGAAATAACTTCGGGGTCGCGCGCGTCCGGCGCGAGCTGCGCAACCGCTCGTTTATCGGCGGCCTGTTCACCAACCGGCAGGGCGTCGGCGACTTCGCCGGCACGGACGACTACAACCGCCTCGTCTCGATCGACGGGCAGCTGGGCATCGGACGCTACGGCTCGGTGTCGGGATTCCTGGCGCGCAGCGTCACGCCGGGGTTGTCGGACGATCAGTACGCCTTCCGGATCGGCACGGGCTACAACTCGGAACGCTGGCTGCTCGACGCCGGCTACGTCGAGGTGGCGCAGAACTTCAACCCGGAAGTCGGCTTTCTCCAGCGAACGGCCTACCGCTCCGGCAATGTGCTGATCTTCCATCGCTACCGGCCCGACTTCTTCGGTTTCCATGAGCTGCGCCCCCACATCAGCTACACGGGGTACTGGGGATTCGACGATTTCTACGAAAGCGGCTTCATGCATATCGACAACCACTGGGAATGGGCCAGCGGGTTCGAGATTCATACCGGCATGAACATCACCCACGAAGGCGTGCGGGAGGATTTTACGATCCTCGACGACGTGGTCGTGCCGGCCGGATCCTACGACCATCAGGAAGCCATGCTGGTCGCCCTCACCGATCAGGGCAAGGCGGTGAGCGGACGCATGCAGGCGGTCATCGGCGGGTTTTTCGGCGGCGATCGCGTGGCGCTTTCGCCGACCCTTCGGTTGCGCTCGGGCGACCGGTTTAACTCCGAGTGGAGCCTGAGCCGCAACATCGTCGACCTGCCCGGGGGGCGGTTCACGACCAACCTGTTCCGGGTGCGGCTGTCCTATTCGTTTACGCCGAGCCTCTACGTGCAGTCGCTCGTCCAGTACAACGATGCGGCCGACCTGTGGTCCGCCAACTTCCGGTTCGGCTGGGTCCAGACCGCCGGCACCGGCCTGTTCATCGTCTTCAACCAGACGAACGGGTTCGACAGGTTGCTCCTCCCGGGCGTCGACAGTCAGACCGTCGTCGTCAAATACAGCCGATTGTTCAACGTACTCCACTGAACCCTCCATCATCCCACGGTAGAAACCATGCATCGAACGCACGCACTCCTTCTTTTAGCCGGTCTGCTCGCCGCGTCGGTCACCCTTGGCTGCGGCGACCAGCAGACCTCCAGCGCCGCTGAAATGAACGCCGACGCCACGCCTGCGTCAGACCTCGGCTTCTTCATCACGAGCGCCGGCCCAGGCGACGGCGCAAACCTCGGCGGCCTGGCCGGCGCCGACGCCCACTGCCAGACGCTCGCCGCCGCGGCCGGAGCGGGGGACAAGACCTGGCGCGCCTACCTGAGCGCCCACGCGGCCGACGGCCAGCCGGCGGTGAACGCCCGCGACCGGATCGGCATGGGCCCCTGGATGAATGCGAAGGGCGTCGTTGTGGCCACGAGCGTGGAGGACCTCCACAGCGAAAACAACAAGCTCAGCAAGGAGAATTCCCTGACTGAAACGGGCATGGTCGTCAACGGCCGTGGCGATACGCCGAACCAGCACGATATCCTCACCGGTTCGCAGCTCGACGGCACCGTCTTCCCGGACGGCGACCACACCTGCGGCAACTGGACCAGCAACGGCGATGGCAGCGCGCAGGTCGGGCATCACGACCGACAGGGCGGCGGCGACAATCCGACGTCGTGGAATGCGGCGCACGGGTCCCGCGGCTGCAGCCAGGACAACCTGATCGCCACCGGTGGGAACGGCTATTTTTACTGCTTCGCGATGTAAGACGCACGACGTGTGATGGACCTGAATGGTAAGACCAAAGGGCAGATCGAGGCGGCCGTGACCACGGCGCTGACCCAGTTCGAGCGGGACTTTCTCGGCCGAGGGCCGAAGCAGGCCCGCGCGTTTATCGTGTCCGACCTCGTGCTGGTGCGGTTGACGGGCATCCTGAGTCCGGCCGAGCAGAAGGTCGGGCTGGAGCAGGGCGGCGTCGAGCTCATCAAGCAGATGCGCTCGCGGCTGATCGAGACCTCGAGCCCGGTGATCGTCGCCATGATCGAGGAGGCCACCGGGGCGAGCGTCCTGACGATGCACACGGACATCAGCACGCGCACGGGCGAGCGGATTTTTGTGTTCGGGCTCGATCGGGATCTTGAAATGTCGTTGAATGCCTGACGGAGCCGCCCTGCCACGCCGGCGCCTGTTGCGTCGATGGTCCCATCCGTTGTAGTTTTTTGCATCCGGGGTCGACGCCTGCGCAACCAGGTGTAGACGACGGAATCCATACGGGCAAACTAGCTTGACGCACGCTCCATCCGGAGCGGGCGGATAGAACGTAGGCCGACATGCAACGCACCGCCGTTGCCTGTCGGCCTTTTTTTGTTTGTCCGGTTCGAGGCGGAACGGAGGCCGGCAACGGCCGGCGTTCAGCTTCGGCGCATGAATCCACCCAGTAAACCGGATAACAACATGCCACCTGTCGCATCTACAGCACGCCTGCACGCCGCGGGGTTTTCCGCCGATTCCGCCGAGCCCTACGCGCTGGATCGTTTCCTGGCCGACACGGCGGAGATCCAGCGCTTCGTCGCCGATCCGCCCGAGGCATCGCAGCACGATGGCGATGCCGTGCTGTTGCGGGCCATATGGACCTATTTCGCGGCGACCTACGGCGAGGAACGCGCCAGCCATCGGTACCTGCGTTTCGGGGCCGTGCACGCCGCGCTCGGATCCCATGAGGACGCCATTGAACGGGCGGGGCTGGGCGGCGCCGGACAGGATCTCGCCGCCCCCGCCTTGCTCATCGCCCTGCTGCAGCTGCCGCTCGCGATCGACACGACCACACACGAGGCCGGCTTCAAGGACGCCGCCGTCGCGGGCGCCGTCCAGCGCGCACGCCTGCTGTGCTCCAATTGATCTCGTGTGCGACGTTACTTCATCCAAACGACCAACAACGTGGAACATATACAAAGCCTGTCGGCCAACCTGCTGTCGCCGATCATCCTCGCCTTCCTGCTGGGCATCATATCCTCGCTGGTGCGCAGCGATTTACGTCTGCCGGAGGCCCTGTACAATACGCTTTCCATCTACCTGCTGCTGGCCATCGGCCTCAAGGGGGGCGTGGAACTCAGCAAGACCAGCCTCTCGGCGTTCACCGGGCCCGCCCTGTTGACGCTTTGTCTGGGTATACTCACCCCGATACTGGCCTATAACGTCCTGCGAAAAATCGGGGGGTTCGATCTAGAGAACGCGGCGGCGATCGCGGCGCACTACGGTTCGGTTTCAGCGGTCACCTTCATCGTGGCCACGTCCTTCGGCACCCTCACCGGGCACGCCCCGGAAGGCTTCATGCCGGCGCTGGTCGCCGTGCTCGAAGTGCCGGCCATCGTGGTGGCGCTCATGATCGCGTTCATGCGGGGCAACCGGGCAGGCTCCTGGCAGGACGCGCTGCACGAGGTGCTCGCGGGGCGCAGCGTCATTTTGCTCGCCGGCGGCCTCTGCATCGGGTGGGCCGTGGGTCCGGCCGGGTTTGCGCCCGTGGCGCCGTTTTTTCAGGCCGGCTTTCAGGGCGCGCTCACGCTCTTCCTCCTCGAAATGGGCATCGTCGCGGCCCGGCGGCTCAAGGATCTTCGCGCGGTGGGGATGTTCCTCATCGGGTTCGGCATCCTCATGCCCATCGTGCACGGGATGCTGGCCATCTGGCTCGCCACGCATGTCGGCCTCTCGCTCGCCGGCAGCGCCGTGCTGGGCGCGATGGTGTCCAGCGCATCCTACATCGCCGCGCCGGCGGCCGTCCGCATCGCGCTGCCCGAAGCCAACCCGACGTACTACCTGACGGCCTCGCTGGGCATTACCTTCCCGTTCAACGTCACGCTCGGCATCCCCCTGTATTACGCCTTCGCCTCCTGGCTGCTCTCCTGACCGGCATCAATCCTCCATCCCCATGCATACCACAACATTGAAACTCGTCACGATCGTCACGGAACGGATTCTGGAAGATCGGCTCCTGCGGACGCTCGACACGCTGGGCGCGAGTGGCTACACCCTCACCCAGGTCACCGGAAAAGGATCGCGCGGCGTGCGCGCCAGCGAGTGGGCCGGTCCGGACACGCGCATCGAGTCGCTCGTGAGCCCCGAGGTGGCCGACGCCATCGTGGCCTACATCGCCGAGCACTTTTTCGAGCACTACGCGGTCATCGTCTTCGTGCAGGACGCCCAGGTTGTCCGCGGCGACAAATACATCTAGCGCGTGAGCGGCATCGTCGCGTCGACCTCCGCGCGCCAGGCCCGAAGCATGGCGTGCATCGCGGCGGTTTTCTCGGGGAAGTGCCGGCTCACGTCGACGTTCTCGCCCACATCCACGCTCAGGTCGTACAGCTCCAGGGCGCCGGTTTCGTAGTGCTCGACGAGCTTGAAGTCGCCGAGCCGCATCGCGCCGGCGGGCCGGCTGGTCTGGTTGCTGAAGTGCGGGTAATGCCAGTAGATCGGCCCCCGGTCGAAGGGGGCCGACGCGTCCCGCAGCGTTGCGAGGTAGCTTATCCCGTCGAGCGGGCGGGGGAAGTCGTGGACGCCGAGGATGTCCATGAACGTCGGCAGGTGGTCGGTGCCGGTGATGTAATGATCGTTCGTCGTGCCGGCGTCGATATGGCCCGGCCAGCGCACGATGTACGGGATGCGCGCCCCGCCTTCGTACACGAACCCCTTCCAGGCGCGGAGCGGGTCGTTGAAGGTGGGCGTCGGACCCAGTTCGTCGATCCCCAGGCCGCCGTTGTCGGAGGTGAAGACGACGAGGGTATTCTCGTCGAGGCCGTTTGCCGCGAGGGCGTCGAGGATGCGCCCTACGCCGTCGTCGAGGCTTTCGAGCAGGGCGGCGTAATAGGGATTGTACCGGCCGCCGAACGCGTTGTACTTGAACAGGAACGGCCGCAGCTTGTCGCCTCGCGGCACGATGAGGACGTGCGGGGCGGAATACGGGACGTACAGGAAAAACGGTTTGTCGGCGGTTTGCTGGTCGATGAAATCGACGGCGTAGTCCGTGAGCCGGTCGGTGATGTAGTGGGTGCCGTCATCCTCGAAGACGGTCTCGTTGCGGCTCGAGATGGAGTAGTTGTAGTAATCGAGCCCGTTTTTCGAGATGATGCGGTCGTACTCGAACCCCTGCGCGTGCGCCGAGACCGAGTCGGCCCCGCCGAGGTGCCATTTCCCGACGATGCCGGTATTGTACCCCGCCTCGCGCAACATCTCGGCGAGGGTGGTTTCGCCCGGAGCGAGGTAGTGCTGGAACGGGGCCGGATCGAGGTTGGACGACGGGTCGGTGCGCAGCCCGACGAGGTAGTTGGTGAGATGGAGCCGCGCCGGATGCCGGCCCGTCATGATCGCCGCACGCGACGGCGAGCAGATGGGGGAGGCGACGTAGGCCTGTGTGAACCGCATCCCCATCCGGGCGAGGGAATCGATCCGGGGCGTCTCGTTGAAGGGGTTGCCGTACGCGCCGAGGTCGCTGTATCCCAGGTCGTCCGCCAGGATAAAAACGATGTTGGGCCGCTGGGCGGCCGCCGGCAGGGCGAGGAAGAGCGCAACGAACAGGATAACGAAGCGAGGCATGGCGCGGGAGGTCAGGTTGGGGCGAAGGGCGAGGACTACGCAGGCGGGGACGGTCGCTACGGCGCCGGCGTGAACCCGATGCCGGTCAGCAGCATCAGCGCCTGTTCGCCGGTCACGGCGGGATTGCGGAAGACGAGGTACAGGTCGTGGATACCCGAAACGCGGTCGAGCGCGACCGTCGCGGGCGGCTCGGCGATGAAGAACACGGGGCGCGACGGGGCGCCCTGGTCGCCGCCGCCGAGGCCCTGCTCGGGGTCGACCACCGGCTTCTCCGCTGGCGGGCCGGCAAGCGGGCCGTCGGGGGCGTCGAGGCGGACTTCCACCGTCCCGCCCTGGAAATGCGACCACGTGTAGAAACGCGTCAGGGCATGGACTTCGATCGCGCCCACGCCCGTCAGGTCGATGCCGCGATAGACCGCATACGCGCCGTCTTCGGCGATGATGAAGCCCGGGTCGCGCGATGGCGTGTAGGTGACGCCGTCGTTATAGAAGTCCGCCGTCTCGGGCGCGATCAGCGGGTAGCGGAGCAGGTGCGCGTCGCGCGCCGTCAGCGCCGGGACGCCGTTGGCGCCCCTGTCGGTATAGGCCGCCCGGATGAAATACGAACCGGGCTGATCGACCTGCTGCTGGCCGTTCCAGCCGCCGGCTACCTTCGGCGGGCTGGCCGTGAACGATCCGCCGGTTAGCGCCATGGGACCGGTGGTCGGCTCGGCGAGGTCGAGCACGTAGCGGGCCAGGATGCCGGCCTCGACGGGCGTCAGCGCCGGATGCGCCGGCATGGGCAGTTCGCCCCATACGCCGGATCCCCCGCGCACGATTTTCTGCGCGAGCCGGTCGGGGGCCGTCTCGTCGCCCCGGTATTTCTGCGCGACCGCCCGGAAAGCCGGCCCGGCGCTCGGGGTGTCTATGGTGTGGCAGGTCCGGCAGTCGCTGCCGGCGATGATCGTCTCGGCCTTGACGTGGCGCACGGAGACATCCGGCGGCAAGCCCGCGGCCTCGGCGGCTTCCGCCGGCGTCATGCCCGCCGGCACGTATTCGTAGGTTACCTCGGGTTGCACCCCGGCGCCGTCCTCCCGGTCCTGCGCATCGACCCCAATCGAAACGGATGTCCCGGGGAAGTAGAAGGTCTGGTTGCCGGCCACCCGGAGCGCCACCTCGGGTGGTTCGTTGCCGGCGATGAGCTGCAGGGTGTCGCTTCCGATGGCGCCGGCCGCATCCGTGGCGCTCAGGATGGCCTGGTAAATGCCGGGGCGATTCAGTACGACCTTTGGGATACCAAAAGTCGATTCGTGCACCACCTCTCCCTGCTCATCGATGACGCGCCAACTCGGCGTCAGCCGCTCGTTGTCATAATCCATAAGACGTTCTGTCGTGAATCGCACATCGAACGGTACGGCGCCGGCAGAGCGCTCAACCGCGAGGCGCACGATGGGCGCCCGGTTGCCGGCGTTGTACGAGATCCGCGACAGTCGCGCGTCGGCGTTGCGCCGGAACCACTGGGTGCCGTATTCCAGCACGTACAGTTCGCCGTTCGGCCCGAAATCCATGTCGATCGGACTGCTGTACAGCTCCGCCGGCAGGAAGCGCTCCATCGACAGCACCTTTGTCCGCGCGTCGTCCATGGCCACGGTCATGATCCAGTTGCGCACAAAATCCACGATGAACCATCTATCCTCGAAATAGTCGGGGAAGACGCTCGTCGCGCCGGCGGGGAAGTCGCTCCGGTGGAAGATCGGCCCGCCGACGGCGTTGCGTCCACCGCTGTTCATCTGGGGATATTCTTCGGATACGCCGTAGGGGTAGGCGATAAACGCCGGCTGCGCCGGCGGCAATTCGGTCAGGCCGGTGTTGTTGGGGGAGGGGTTGATCGGGTTTGCCAGATCGAACGGTTCGCCGTGCCGGTGCGCCTCGTAGTCGTAGCTGTTGTACGGCAGCCCGTAGCCGATCCCGTAGGGCCACCCGAAGTTGCCGGCGGCTTTCGCGATGTTGAACTCGTCGTAGCCGCGCGGCCCGACCCCGCTCGAGTCGGCGCCGGCGTCCGGACCGACCTCGCCCCAGTGCAGGTAGCCGGTCTTCGAGTCGATCGACACGCGCCACGGATTGCGGTCGCCCATCGTGTAGATCTCGGGGCGCGTCTTGGCGGTGCCGGGCGGGAAGAGGTTGCCATCCGGGATCGTGTAGCGGCCGTCGGGTTCGGGATGGATGCGCAGGATCTTGCCGCGGAGGTCGTTGGTGTTGGCGGCAGACCGCTGGGCGTCCTGCCCGACGCCGCCGGGCGCCGTCCAGTGGATCGGCGTGTACTGCGTGGCGTCCGAGTTGTCGCCGGTGGAGAGGTAGAGGTTGCCGGCGGCGTCCCACGTCATCCCGCCGCCCATGTGCGAGCCGCGCTCGTAGGGGATGGTCAGCAGCACGATCTCGGAGGCGAGGTCGAGCGCGTCGTCAGGCCCCAGCGTGAGGCGACTCAGATGCATCCGCCCCTCGCCCGGCGCTCCGAAGTAGAAGTAGATGTGCCGGCTCGTCGCGAAGTCGGGCGCGAGCTGGAGGCCGAGTAGCCCGCCCTCGCCGGCGTGGTCGGTCGGGATCGTGCCGAGCGTGGTCACCGACCCGTCGTACCGCCGGACGCCCCCCTTGCGCTCGACCCAGTACACCCGGCCCGTCTCGTCGAAATCCATCTGCATGGGTTCGTCGATGTCCTCGACGAGGACGTCGCGGGTGAACCGTGTCTCGTCCAGCGCGGCCTCCGACGTGTCGGGGCTCGATGGGCTGGCGCAGCCGGCGAGGAGAATCAGCAGGAGCGAGAGGGTGTATTTCAAGCTGATAACTGGCGTTTCCGTCATGCTGGTTTGTGTATATCCCGGTTAAAAACGCCTTGTCATCTCGACCGGACCCTCGATGGTATCGAGGGGAAGTGGAGAGACCTCCAACAGAATAGCACTGCCCTGATTCGGGAGGTCTCTCCGCTTTGTGCTCGCATCCGCGGGCACAAAGCGGAGAGATGACCATGCATTTTTTCGATTCATACTCACTCCGGCAACGCGAACGCGACGAGCCGGCCCGTCCCGGCCGGCGCCTTGGACTTCCCGCCGGCGGACGCGATGACGATGTACTGCTTCCCGTTGACCCGGTAGATGCTGGGCGTCGCGGTTCCGCTGAAGGGCAGCTTCGTTTCCCACAGGATTTCGCCTGTTTTCTTGTCGAACGCCCTGAACATCCCGTCGGCCGTGGCGCCGATGAACAGCAGACCGCTGGCCGTCACCACCGGGCCGCCGTAGTTCTCGGTGCCGGTCGGCGGGATGCCGCGGGCCGTCAGTTCCGGGTATTCGCCCAGCGGCACCTTCCAGAGGATTTCGCCGGTATTGAGGTCTACCGCGTTCAGCGTGCCCCAGGGCGGCTTGATGGCCGGATACCCCTCCTGGTCGAACCAGCGCTGGAAGCCGGTAAAGGCATAGGGCAGCGCGTCGTCGAGCTGGCGATGCGGATCGTTGGTCCGCGATGGCGGCGGGGGCGGGGGCGGCGTCTCGGGGACGCCGTAGAGATAGTTGAGCAGGGCATTCAGCTGCCCGCCGCGCAGGTTGGCGGCCGGCATGCGGCCGAAGCCGGTCGTGAGGATCTGCGTCACCTCCTCGCGCGACTTCCGCGCGCCGATATCCACGAGCGAGGGGAAGCCGCCGGCGAGGTTGCCGGCCCGATCGACGCCGTGACACGAGGCGCACTGGCCCAGATAGGTCCGCTCGCCCACCGTTTTGTCGCTCCCATCGGCGTTCTTGGTCTCGATCATCTGGATGAACCAGGGGATCTCGTTGATATTGGTGTAAAGGACCCCGTCGAGATCGGCGGCCGAGCCGCCCCATTCGAAACCGCCGTCGTAGCCGGGGAAGAGGATGGCTTCCTTGAGATCCGGCGCGGGGAAGGCGCCGTAGGACCCGGAGCGGGCGATGCGCTCCGCGGTGAGGGCCTGGGCTTCGGGAGAGATGTTCGACACCTCATCCATCGTGTACACCTGGCGCATCAGCGGCGCCGGCCGGGTCGGGAACGGCTGGGTGGGCGACAGCAGCTCGCCGGCCAGCTTGCTCTGCATCACCGGGCGCTCCTCGATGGGCCAGAGCGGCTCGCCGGTGACGCGGTCGAAGACGAAGAGGAGTCCGTGTTTCGTGCCCTGGGCCAGCGCGTCGACGCGCCGGCCGTTGTGGGTGACGGTCAGGAGGGTCGGGGGCGTGGGCAGGTCCTTGTCGAGCACGTCGTGGTGCACGATCTGGTAGTGCCACAGCCGCCGGCCCGTCCGCGCGTCGAGGGCGACGACGGAGTTGGCGAACAGGTTCTGCCCGTGCCGCTCCCCGCCGTAGAAGTCGGGGCCGGCGGTTTCGGTGGACGCGTACAGGATGCCGCGGGCCTCGTCGAGCGCCTGGCCGGACCAGTCCGACGCCCCGCCGATCACTTTATAAGCCTCCGCCGGCCAGCTACGGTAGCCGTATTCGCCGGGCCGCGGTATCGTGTTGAAATGCCAGCGTTTTTCGCCGGTGCGGGCGTCGTACGCCTGGATCGAGCCGGGTTCGCGTTCGCCGACCGTGGGGGAGACGAGGAGCAGGTCCTCGAAGATGAGCCCCGGTGTGTTCTGGGAGAACGGGATCGACCCGTTATCGCCAAAACTCCGCACGGGCTTGCCCGTCTTCGCATCGATTGCGAAGAGCCGTCCGCCGGCGGAGGAGAAGATGCGTCCGTTGCCTCCGTCATCGAAATAGACGACGCCGCGCTGCCGGTTGCCCAGCGGCTGCTGGGTCTCGGTCGAGGGGTCGAACGTCCATTTTTTTGCTCCGGTGGCGGCGTCCAGGGCGATGACGAGCCGGCGCGGCGTCGCCGTGTAGAGCACCCCGTCGACGATGAGCGGGTTGGCCTGGTACTCGCCCATCTCGCCGGTATCGTGCGTCCAGGCCACCTCCAGCCGGGTCACGTTGTCCGGGGTGATCTGGTCGAGCGGTGAGTAGTGGCTGCGATCTTTGCCGCCCAGGTATACCGCCCAGTCGTCGGCGTGGGGCATCAGCGCGTTGCGAAGCAAGGTAAACCGGTCCGGGTCCGGCAGGGCCATGGGCGCGATGTCGATCGCGAGACGCTGGAAGGGCGCGTCGCCGGCGTCGTAGGCGGCCCACGCCGGGAGGCCGCGGCCGTTGGGGTTGCCGGTCGTCACGAAATTCACCCAGTACGAGGACATCTGGTCCGCCAGCTTGCGGTCCACCGCTTCCCAGGGCCGCTTCACGCGATCGAGGTTGTTGAATACGTACGGCATCTCGCCGGTGTGGTACGCGCCGAAGCGGGGAAACTCGGGCCAGGGCATGCCGCGGTCGAAATAGTAGAGATAGGCCGGCGTCGACGCCGTTCTGGCCCGCTCCTCGGCCCACAGGTACATGGCTACGACGCCCTGGTCGCGGCTGCTGGCGATCTGCGACGTGCCGGCCTGCTCGTCGGTGCCGGCGGGGTACAGCGCCAGGAAGGCGTCGGTGTCGGCGCCGTAGCGCCGTTCGAGTTGCGTGCGCCACTCGGCGGCCGGGATCCGGCCATAGGTCGGCGAGGCGCTGCCTTCGTCCGCATTGAGCCCGGTCAGCGTCGGCACGTCGTGCTGCGCGCCGCGCGCGAACGTGGCGGCGACGTCCTCCGTCAAAAAGTACCCGTCGATGATGGGGCCGAAGCGAGCCGGCGGCTGGTTCTGCACCGGCTTCATGAGGTCTTCTGCCGGCATCGCGCGGAGTTGCGCGAGGGTTTTCGCCCCGCGCGCTTCAGCGAAGGCCGCGCCGGACGCCTCGCCGTCCGCCCGGAGGCGCAGCGATCCACCCACCCGGGAGCCGCTCTGGGCGATGGCGCGATGGAAAAGGCCGGCTGCCGTGGGGGAGGCGGTCAGGTAATGGATGGAGGCCGCGCCGGCGGACTGGCCGGCGATCGTCACGCGCGCCGGATCGCCGCCGAAGGCCGCGATGTTGCGCTGCACCCATTGCAGCGCCGCCACCTGATCCATCAGGCCGTAGTTGCCGGAGGCATGCGCATCGGCCTCCGCGGTCAGTTCGGGGTGCGCGAAGAAGCCGAAGAGGCCCATCCGGTAGTTGATCGTCACGACCACCAGACCCTTTTTCGCAAAGGCTTCCCCATCGTACACCGACACCTCGCCCGATCCCTCCTGGAACGCGCCGCCGTGGATGTACACCATGACCGGTCGCTTTTCATTCGGCCGGCGGGCGGCGGTCCACACGTTAAGGAAGAGGCAGTCCTCGCTGACGTCGTTCTGCACCATGAACTCCTCGGTCCACGGCTCGCGCGAACGAGTCAACGCCTGCATGCAACTCGCCCCGAACCGGTCCGCCGCGCGGACCCCGTCCCAGGGGAGAGCCGGCTTCGGCGCGCTCCAGCGCAGGTCGCCGACCGGCGGAGCGGCGAAGGGGATGCCCTTGTAGACGCGCACCGATTGGTCCGCGCCGGCGATGCCGGAGACCAGACCGGCGTCGGTGCGGATCGGGTCGTCAAGGAACGAGGGCGGGGTGAACGAGCACAGGGTCAGCAGAGCCAGGGCGAGGGCCGACGGGAAACGCATGGACATAGGGGTAATCTCCAATGGACGGGTTGCAGCGACCCTAATCTAGGCGAAATCCACAGATTTCACCAATGGCCGTGAGCCGGGCGCGGTGCTTTTCCGGCTTCCCCCTTGTGTGAGACGCGCCACGGCGTCCGATCCTACCAAGAAACACGACCTAGAACGGTCCGGATAACCTATGTCAATGATGCATCTGTCCCTGCTGGCCGTACGGCGACTGCTTTTTATCCTGCTCCTCTCCATCGGCCTCTTCAGCGTGGGCTGTGGGCTTCTCGGCGGCGACGATGCGCCGACGGATGAGGAATACGACGTATGCCGCGGCTTCACGAACCAGGTCATTACCCAGGATCGCAACGGCCTGGGGGTTACGTCGACGACGTGTAATGCCGCGCCGCGCGGTGAATGGATTGGCGAGGGGTGTTACTGCGGCGAATGAGCCGGCGTCTGAAATAAAATGAACGAGGCCGGCTTCCTCGAAGGGAGCCGGCCTCTCGCTCAAGGCGCGATGCGGCGAGCGGATCAGCCCGGCACCCAGGTCGACAGGCTCTTGTAACTGGCCGTGATGTTCGCCAGCGCATCTTTCGGGAAGTCGTTTTCGACGAAATAGTGCTCCATGCCCGATTTTTTCGCCGCGGCGAAGATCTTCTTGAAGTCGATGTCGCCGTCGCCGACCGCCGAAACCCGCTCGCCGAAGACCCGGAAGGCCTCGCGCGGGGTTTCCTTGAAGGCTTTCGCCACGACATCGGGGCCTTTCACGTCTTTCACGTGCCACATCGCGAAGCGCCCCGGGTACCGGTCGAACCAGGCCAGCGGATCCTGGCCGCCGATGTAGGCCCACGCGAGGTCCAGTTCGAACGATACGAGGTCGGGGTCGGTCTGGCTCAGGAGGACGTCCAGGGCCGTCTGGTTGCCGACTGGCGCGAACTCGAAGTTGTGGTTGTGGTAGGCCAGCTTCAGCCCGCGGGCCTTGCACGCCTTCCCGATCGTGTTGAACTCGCTGGCGAATTTCGGCCAGGCGTCCGCCGCGATCTGGCCGCCGAAGGCGCCCGGCAGCGCCGGGATGGTTACATAGGTGTGGCCGATCCGGGCGTAGGTGTCCAGGTTGCCCTCGAGGTCCTCGCGAAGCCCTTCGAGGCCGGCGTGGACGCTCGGGCTCGTGAGGCCGAGCCGGTCGAGCAGCGCCCGCACCTGATCCGGCGAGCGGTCGTAATAGCCGGCGAACTCGACCTCCTTGTACCCGATCGCCGCCACCTTTTCGATGGTGCCCTCGAAGTCATCCTTCATCAGGTCGCGCAGGGTGTAGAGCTGCACGCCGATGCGCGGCGCCGCGAACGGATTCAGCGCGGCGAGCGAAGCGCCGGAGGCCAGCATCGCGCCGCCCAGTCCGGCCGCTTGTTTGAGGAAATGCCGGCGTGAAGTATACGGGGTGTTCATGGGTATGTGTTTGGGTTGGGGATGGGATACGGGATGTTGGATGGGGGATACGGGATGTTGGATGCACGATGCAGGATGCAGGATGTGGGATGAAGGATTTTGGATGCAAGATGCAGGATGTTGGATGCAAGATGCAGGATGGGGATGGCTGATGCTGGACTGTCACGTATCCTGCATCTTGCATCCTGCATCCAATTCCAACATCTTGCATCCTGCATCCAATTCCAACATCTTGCATCCCGCATCCAATTCGAACATCCCGCAACCCCCATCCCACTCACAGCGCCCCGAGGTCTTCGTCGAGTTTTGAGAGCATCTCGGCGGTGAAGACATCGGGCGCGTAGGGGGCGATGTCGCGGATGGACATGCTCATCGCCGGCTCGATGCGCGGGTCGGTCGTGAAGCCGGGCATGTGCCGCTCCAGCACGTCCACCGCGCCGGGGTGGGCAAGCAGCGTGGTCAGCGTGCTTCGGGTGCTGAGGCCGGCGCCGCCGCCGCCGGCATTGCGCGGTGCGGCGCCCATCGAGCCCCCCGCGGATTCGGTTTTGAACTGCATCGTGAGCAGGATGCAGATGGGCTGGGTAGGACTCGCCTCGGGGTTCTTGAAGACCACATAGAGATCGTGCCGGCCGTCGGTCGGCGTCAGCGAGGCGGTCATCGGCTGCATGTTGGTAAACCCTTCCGTCGGCTGGATTGCGTTGGTTTCGCCGATCACCGGGCCGTCCGGCGCACCCAGGCGCAGCTCGAGCGACCCACCGGCCGACGGCAGCCCCTGCGACGGCGCGATGCCCATGAACGTGACTTCGCGGATCGCGGTCAGATCGAGCGCCTCGAAGCCGATGTACGCGCCGGGCATCGACCCGATCACGATCGGCATCGGCATCTGCGGCCCGCTGAATCGCATGACGTCTTTTTCGATCGTGGCCTCGTGCACTGGCACCGTGGCGCTGCGCAGGACGAGCGTGGCCTCGTTGGAGGCCGACGCGGCGCCCGGCGCCCCGCGGTCCGAATAGGCGGCGCGGACGATCACTGCGCCCTCCGTCGCCGTAGCCGGGATGTCCGGCAGGTACGATCCCGCCGTCGGGAGGGACGCCAACGCCTCGCTCTGGCCGATGCTCAGCACGTAGGCGACCATCTGGTCGACTTCCGCGCGGCTGAACTGAGGGTGCGGCGGCATCATGATGTCGCCCCAGACGCCCGAGCCACCTTCCATGACCTTGGCCGCGAGTTTTTCGGGGGCCGTCGAGTCGTTCCGGTACTTCGCGGCGACATCGACGTACGCCGGCCCGATCGACTTCGTGTCGATCCCGTGGCACGAGCGGCAGTCGCTGCCTTCGACGAGGCGCTGGCCGGCCGCCGCCACCGCCGAGGCGTCGGCGCTGCGGTGACCCTGCTCGGTCGCCACCTGTTCGTAGCCCTGCTGGTACGTGATCGACACGGCGACCTGATCCTCGGGAATGGTGCCGTCCGCCAGACTGCCGTCCTCGAGGTCGCGCACATGGGCCGCGTAGTGGATGGGTTTGCCGGGGAAGAAGAAGGTGCCGTTGCCGCCGGTGATCTCGACCGAGACCTCCGGCGGTTCGTTGCCCACGACCAGCGTTTGCGCCGAGCGGCTGGTGGCGCCGGCGGCGTCCGTCACGGTCAGGTCGGCCGTGTAGATGCCCGTCTTGTCCAGCGTCAGCGTCACGGACTCGCCCGAGAGGGTGGTGACCGGCTTGCCGTCGAGCGTCGAAATCGCCCAGCTGTACGTCAGCGCATCCCCGTCGAAGTCCTCCGTGTCCGAGGCGGACAGCGTCGTGGTGAGCGGGGTCGCGCCGGCGGGCTTGTCGACGCGGAGGCGCGCGACGGGCGGGCGGTTGCCGCCGTTGTACGAAATGCGCACCAGCCGCGCGTCGTCGTTGCCCTGGAACCAGCCGCTGCCGTACTCGAGCATGTAGAGGTCGCCGCTCGGGCCGAACTCCAGGTCGAGCGGACTGCTGAACTTGTAGCTCGGCATAAACGGCTCGATGGAGAGGAGGTCGCCGGCGTCGTTCATCGTGACGGCCATGATCCAGCCGCGCATGAACTCGTAGATAAAGAGCTTGCCGTCGTAATAGTCAGGGAAAGCGCCTTCGGCGCCCTTGAAGTCGTCCCGGTGGAAGACCGGGCCGGCCATTGCCGAGCGGCCGCCGGCGCCCAGGATCGGGAAATCGGGCGACTCGGCGGCGGGGTACCAGATAAAGGCCGGCATGGCCGGCGGCAGGTCGTTGAGGCCCGTGTTGTTGGGCGAGCGGTTGACCGGATGGGCCGGATCGTAGCGGGCGCCGATCGTCTTCGTCGCGAAGTCGCGGTCGACATACGCCTTGTTGTCGCCCACGAAATAAGGCCAGCCGAAGTTGCCGGCGCGCCGGGCCTGGCCCACCTCGTCATGGCCGGCCGGCCCGAGATCGACGGAATCCCGCGGGGCGTCGGGGCCTACATCCCCCCAGTAGAGGTAGCCCGTGTGTTTGTCGACCGAGATGCGGTAGGGATTGCGGTGCCCCATCGTGTAGATCTCGGGACGCGTTTTGGCCGTTCCGGGCGGAAAGAGGTTGCCGGCGGGGATGGTGTAGCTGCCGTCGGCTTCGGGGTGGATGCGCAGGATCTTGCCGCGGAGGTCGTTGGTGTTGGCGGACGACTTCTGGGCATCCCACGGGAAACGATCCGGCCGCTCGTCGATCGGGGCATAGCCGGTGCCGTGCGGGTTGGTGTTGTCGCCGGTGGAGAGGTAGAGGTTGCCTGCGGCGTCGAACGCGATCGAGCCGGCGGTATGGCAGCACTGGAGGCGCTGCACCGGGACTTCGAGCACGACGTTTTCCGAACCGAGGTCGAGGTCGTCTCCCCGCAGGTTGAAGCGGGATAGGCGGTTTACCGCCTGGTCGCCGGCGACCGAGTAGTACAGGTAGATCCATCCCGTCGTCGCGAAGTCGGGCGACGCGGCGATGCCGAGCAGCCCGTCCTCCGCCACGGCGCCCCCGATGTACTGGGTGCTGACGGGTATCGTAGCGATGACCTTGATGTCGTTCGTGACCGGGCTGTACAGCTTCACGTTGCCCGGGCGCTCGACGAAAAGCACGCGTTCGTCAGGCAGCACCGTCAGTTCGAGCGGCTCGTCCAGCTTCTCGCCGAGGATATGCTTCGTGAACCGGTTTTCCTCCGGCATGCGCGGCGTGTGCGCCCGGGCGAAGTCGACATCGGTTTGGCCTATCGCATACTGGATGCCGCCGAGCAGATGCTCGAGGTAGAGCGGCTCGGAGAAGGTGGACTTCGTGTGCCCCATGTTCGTGTAGAACGCGCGGCCGCCGTCGAACGCGTGGTACCACGCCATCGGGTGGTAGTCGCCGTTCGTGCCGCCGCGGTACGTCTTTTCGTCGATGGTGATGAGCACCGTGACGTCCGGGTTCATCTCTTTATAGGCGTAGAACTCGTCGGTGCGCACCCACGGCTCGGGCAGGTTGGCCATGCCCGGGAAATCGCGGTCCACGATGTGGAAGGTGCCCTGCTGGACGTTGTCCGGCATCGGGTGGTTGGCGAAATACGCGCCGGCGAGGCGACCGTACCAGGCCCACTCGTATTCGGTGTCCGTCGCCGCGTGGATACCCACGTAGCCGCCGCCGCCCTGGATGAAGCGCTCAAACGCATTCTGCTGCATGGCGTCGAGTACGTCGCCGGTCGTGTTGAGAAACACCACGGCCCGGTACGCCTGCAGGTTCTGCTCGGTAAAGGCGGCCGCGTCTTCGGTGGCGTCCACCGCGAAGCCGTTGGCGGCGCCGAGCGCGCGAACGGCCTCGATGCCGGGCTCGATGGAATCGTGGCGGAAGCCGGCGGTTTTGGAGAACACGAGCAGGCGGGGCTGCGTTTGCGCAAGCGCCTCGGGCGTTGCGAGCAGACAGGCGCCGGCGACGAGCAAGGCAAGCGTCGTGCGGAGGAGGGTAGTCATAGCGAAAGGGCCCTGATTGACAAACAGATGTAGCATGGAAAGGTACGTCGTACGGGGAAAAAGGGCACGGGTTGATATGATTTATCTGGTTAGGATGCGTTGTTGCCTGATTGGGACGCCTCCCGCGGCCCATCGTCCACCCGATGCCCGCCTTGCCCTGCCCCATTGTCCCGGGCGAATAAACGAGCGCGTATGCCCACGCTGACCCATCCGATATTGCTCGACGCCGTGAACGAGCTGGCCGATCGCGACCCCGCGCTCGCCGGCATCGTGCAGACCTGGGGTCCGCCGCCGCTCTGGGACCGACCGGAGGGCTTTCCGACTCTCGTGCACATCATCCTCGAACAACAGGTCTCGCTCGCGTCGGCCCGGGCGGCCTTCGACCGCCTCGACGAAACGCTGGGCGGCGTCGATCCCGAAGGCATGCTGCGGCTCGACGATGCGGCGTTGCTGCGGATCGGGTTCAGCCGGCAGAAGGCGCGCTACGGCCGGCTCCTTGCCCGCGCCGTGCTGGACGGCGATCTGGATCTCGTCGCCCTGCCGGCTCTGGCGGACGACGAGGTGCGCCGGCGCCTCACCGCCATCACCGGCATCGGGCCGTGGACGGCCGATATCTATCTGCTCATGGCCCTCCGCCGGCCCGACGTGTGGCCCCAGGGCGATCTCGCGCTCGCCGTGGCCATGCAGCGCGTCCTCGGTCTGCCGCAGCGGCCGTCGCGCCAGGAACAGCTGGAGCGGAGCGAGGCCTGGGCGCCGTGGCGCGCCGTCGCCGCCCGCCTGCTGTGGCATCAGTACCTGTCGGACCGCCGCCGGCCGGTCTGAGCGGCACCTCCTGCGGCGAAGATCCCGTCAATTTCCCCGGAGGCCTCGGTCTTTTTTGGATTCGTAGGGTAGACCCCTACGACGTCCTCCTCATCGATCGCGACGCATGTATGGACCTCGATCCGCTCTTCCTCTCCCGGCTGCAGTTCGCCTTCACGATCATGTTTCACTACCTGTTTCCGCCCCTCACAATCGGGCTGGGCGCGGTGATGGTAGGGATCGAAGGGATGTATCTCAAGACGCGCGACCCGGCCTATCTGGCGATGGCCCGGTACTGGACGCGGATCTTCGCCGTCAATTTCGCGATGGGGGTATCCACCGGGATTGTGATGGAGTTCGAGTTCGGGACCAACTGGGCCGCCTATTCGCGCTACGTGGGGGATGTCTTCGGGTCGGCGCTCGCGGCCGAGGGGTCTTCGCCTTTTTTCTCGAATCCGGCTTTCTCGCCATCCTGCTCTTCGGGTGGGATCGGGTGGGGCCGAAGATGCACTTCTTTGCGACCGCGATGGTCTTCCTCGGGTCGGTCTTTTCCTCGATCTGGATCGTGGTGGCCAACTCGTGGATGCAGACGCCGGCCGGCTTCCACGTCGTCGGCGAAGGGCTGACGGCGCGGGCGGAGATCACGGACTTCTGGGCGATGGTGTTTAACCCTTCCAGCGTCGAGCGCCTGCTGCACGTGTGGACGGGCTCGCTGATTCTCGGGGCGTTTTTTGTCCTCTCCATCGCCGCCTGGTACCTGCTGCACGAGCGGCATGTCGACTTCGCGCGGCGGACCTTCCGCATCGCGCTCGTCCTGGCGGCCGTCTCCTCGCTCGGCGCGCTCGCGACCGGTCACTTTCAGGCAGATGTCACCGCCCACCACCAGCCGGCCAAGCTCGCCGCGCTCGAGGGGCATTTCGAATCCGGGCCGGCGAAACTCTATCTCTTCGGCATCCCGGACGTCGAGTCGGCCACGGTGCGGTACGGTGTGGGCATCCCCGGCGGTCTTTCGTTTCTGGTGCACGGGCGGTTCGACGAACCCGTCCAGGGCCTCGATCAAGTCGCCCCCGCCGACTGGCCGAACGTCGGGCTCGTCTTTCAGACCTACCACCTGATGGTGGCCCTCGGGATGTATTTTATCGCGCTCACGCTGCTCGCGCTGTTTTTCTGGTGGCGGGGGACGCTGTTTGTCCACCGGTGGCTGCTCTGGGTGTTCGTCTTCACGGTCGTGGGGGCCTATGCGGCCAACCAGGCCGGCTGGGTCAGCGCCGAGGCCGGCCGGCAGCCGTGGATCGTCTACGGCCTGCTCCGTACGAGCGACGCGCTGTCGGAGTCGGTCACGGGCGGGATGGTGCTCTCGTCGATCGTCCTGTTCGGGTTGATCTACGCCATGCTGTTCGTGGTATGGATCTATGTCCTCCACAACAAAATCCAGCACGGCCCCGAACCGGTCGCCGAACTCGATACCGCACCCCACGCGGACAGCCTGCTCGACGCCGCCGCGCACCGAACCGGGTCCATCAACACCTGATTCCGGTGCCCCGGGCTCAAAAGGGTCGCCCGCCGCCCGGCGCTTCGTTCATCCCGTTTACCTCTTCATCATGGATCTCCATCTGCTCTGGTTCCTGCTCCTCGGCCTGCTGCTCTTCGGCTACGCCGTCCTCGACGGGTTCGACCTCGGCGTCGGGATGCTCCACCTGTTCGTGGCGAAAGACGACCACGAGCGCCGGCTCCTGCTGAACGCCATCGGCCCGTTGTGGGACGGGAACGAGGTGTGGCTCGTCACCTTCGGCGGCGCCCTCTTCGCGGCATTTCCGATCGTCTACGCGTCGGTGTTTTCGAGTTATTACCTGCCTTTCATGCTGCTGCTGTTCGGCCTCATCTTCCGGGCCGTGGCCATCGAGTTTCGGTCGAAGCGGCCTTCGAAGACCTGGCGCGCCGGCTTCGACGCCGCCTTCTTTGCGGCGAGTGCGCTGGTGACGGTGCTGATGGGCGTCGCCATCGGGAATTCGCTGCGCGGCATCCCCATCGGGGAGCGCGGGATCTACCAGGGGAGCGTGCTCGATCTGCTCCATCCGTACGCGCTGCTGACCGGGTTTCTGGCGCTGGCGCTCTTCGCCATGCACGGCTCGATCTTTCTCTATCTGAAAACCGAAGGCGATTTGCAGGCCCGCCTGGTGCCGTGGATGTGGCGGACGTTCGGGCTGTTCATGGCGCTCTACATGTTCGTCACGATGTATACGCTCGTTACCCTGCCCGACGTCACGCGGCATTTCGAAACCTATCCCGCCGCGTGGGCCATCGTCGGGCTCAACGTGCTGGCCATCGCGAACATTCCTCGGGCCATCTTCAAGGGCCGGCCGTTTCACGCTTTCCTGTCGTCGGTCTTCACCATGTTCAGCCTGGTCTTCCTTTTTGGCGCCGCGCTCTTTCCGAACCTCGTGGTGAGCAGCATCGACCCGGCCTACAACCTCACGATCTACAACAGCGCCTCCTCCGAGGCGACGCTCGGGATCATGTCCATCATCGCGGCCATCGGGATGCCGATTGTGCTCACGTATACCGCCGTCGTCTACTGGATCTTCCGCGGCAAGGTGAAGCTCGGGGAATTCAGCTATTGATGGCCGGCCGGCAGGCCGTCGTATCGCCCCCGGCTTGAGCCGCGTCCCGGCGTCTATCCGCGCACGAACAGCTGCGAAGCGCCCTGGCGTAGATCCAGCTCATGGGTCTGCCGGGCGGGGCCGCCATCCGCCGGCGCCAGCGCGGCATGCAGCGTGATCCGGCGAGGACCTTCCGTCGTCGCCATCACGAACGCGGCGTCCTGCGAGGCGCAGACGAGGTCGGGCGCGCTGCTCCAGAGCCTCGCGCCGGCTTCTTCCGCCAGCCAGCGGAGCAACTCGACGGGCAGCGGGCCGGTGCCGGCGTAGATCGACGTCCACCCCTCCATGTCACGCCGCGCGAACGCGACGCGCTGGCCGGCTTCCTGCCACACCCCCAGCACCTCGTCGGCGCGCCCCGCGACCGAGAACCGGGGGTAGACATGCTGCCCGCCCTTGATGCCGAACGCCGGCGGCAACCCGTCCGCCGCGCGGCCCTGCGTTTTGATCATCAGCGGCCCGGGCTCTTCCAGTATCTCAAAAGAAAAGCCGGTCAGGCGCTCCATCTGGGCGAGATCGAGCCGGTCCGGCGCGACGAAGCCGGGGGCGTAGAACCAGACGACCGTGGCGCCGCTGCCCGTCAGGCCGGCATGCAGCGCGTCCACTTCCGCCGGCGTGAGGTGGAAGGCGTTCGGGACGATGAGGAGCTTGTAGCGCGAAAAATCGTCGGCGCGGAGATCGAAGCGGTAGAGGTAATCCACCGGCGCGCCGATCCGGTGCAGGGTGCGGCTCTGGCTGTTCAGAAACCAGTGGTTGAACAGGTCGCAGTAGCGGATGCCGAAGCCGGGCCACGGCTTGTCGGCCAGCCAGTGGCGGGTGACGAGCGGCGTGGTGTCGTCCATCACGGCGGCGATCTCCGCGACAGGACGGATGTCGCGCGCGTGCATCCCGCGCAGCAGGCGGACGAAGCGGGCCATCTCGTCGACGATCGGCGCATCGCCGTACCAGCCCGACTCGACGCCGTGGATCGGCCCGAAATCGAACACCCAGCCCCCGACGCCCTCTGCGACAACCTTCCCGAAATCCCGCTGCAGGATCATCATGGTGCCTTCCCGGGTCTCGCTGCCCGATCCCCCGATGCTCCGCCACCGGTTGCCGGCGTCGAGGTACGTGCTCGGGTCGATCTCCGAGACGTACAGCTTGCCCAGCCGCTTCACCGAGGCAAGCATCGCCCGGTAGGCCCCGTCGCCGGCGACGCCGCGGGCGCGGCCGAGGAAGTTGCCGGCGCCGTCCTCCATATCGCTCTCCCAGCGCTCCTTGCCTTCGACGTTCGTGTTCTGATAGGCATAGGGGCAGGCGATGAGGTCGAGGTCCGGGCAGCGGAGCACGGTCTCGGTGGCGAGGTAGCCGGCGTCCTGCGCGCGGACGCTCTCGGAGACGTAGCCGTAAAACGTGCCGCAGAGCACCCGGCGATCCACGGCCTCCTTCACCACGCGCGCCAGCTCCACGATGGTCTCGGCGACGACGGCGTGGTACTGCCGGTAGAACGCGATCACCCCCTGCTCCCGGGCGGGGTCGCGGAGGAGCCCGTAGGCGCTATCGAGCCGGTCGCGCACCGCCGGGACGCCGCCGACAGCCTCCTGCATCGGGCGGCTGTAATCGGGCATGTGGTCTGCGCCGAAATAATTCCATTCGGACGTCCGCCCGTGCACGATGAAGTACCCGAGCATCCGGCTGGCCAGGGGGCTCGCCTCGATGTGGGCGATAAAATCCTTGAGCATGGCCGACGTGTCCGCCAGCCACGCCTTCGAGGCCAGCGAGGCCTCCCGGTAGTCGACCTCGGTGAAAAACTGGTGGCCACCTTCGTTCTCCGGAAAACGCACGGGATCGGCGATGTCGTAGCGATCGGCCGGCGTGGGCAGGCCGTACTGGATCAGCTGATCGGGGTGCTGCCGTTTCCACCAGTGCGGTGTGTTGAGCTGGATGCGCGGGAAGAAGTAGGCGTCGGGATGCCGGTCGAGCAACGTCCCGAACAGCGCCTCCATGCGCGACCAGTCGTACGCCCCCGGCCCGGTCCACCCGGAACGCATGCCGAGGATCGGCTGGAGAAAACGGATGCCGGCCGCGCGGTAGTTTTCGAGCGTGGGCAGCAGGTGCGTGCTCAGGGCGAAGACGGGTTCGACTTCCGCATCGTTCAGAAAGAGGCGCGGCCCGCCGCGTTCGGTGCGGACCGCCACGCGCGCCGGCGCCTCGCCGGCCAGACGCGCGACCGCCTCGCGCGCGGCATCCGTCGGTTCGGGCAACGGTGGGGGCGTCGCCGAAAACGGGTTCGGCAGCCAGAGACTCCCCGAGGCGGCGCCGAGCAGGTTCAGAAACGTTGCGCGATCCATGTAGGTGTCGTAGATAGGTTCAGTCCAGACCGGTGCGAGGCCACAGGGGGTAACGCGCGGCGTCGTCCGCCGTCGCCGGCGTGAAGCGCAGCGCCGCTCCGCCGCTCGGGAGAAGATCCAGGACCATCGTCTGCCGGCTGCGGACGAGGGCGTGCGCCACCTGGACGTGCGTCCGCGTCGTCACCTCGTCTCCTCCGTCGGTGTACAGGTCGACCACATAGTCGGTCTCGGGCTCCAGGAAGTCCAGCGGAATCGACACCGTGCGGGCCTCGGTGTTGGTGATCGCGCCGGCGAACCAGTCGGCGCCGCTGCGGCGCGCCACGATGGCGAACACGCCGATGTCGCCGTCGACGACGCGGGTGTCGTCCCACACCGTCGGCACGTCGGCCCAGAACTGCAGCTCGGGTTCGCCCTGGTAGTCGCGCGAGGGGACGTCGTACCAGTAGAGCCACTGGAGCGGGCTGTAGTAGAGGGCGGGCAGCGCGAGCTGGTGGGCCGGCGTGTTCCGGATGTGTCGATCCGGATGGCCAAACTCCTCGCGGAAGTAATACGCCGGCGTGTAATCCGCCGCGCCGGCGACGAACCGGGTGAAGGGGAGGATGGTGTTGTGCGTGGCGTCGGGCATCTCCTCGTTTCCATAGATGCCTTCCTGCGTCATCAGGTTGGGCAGCGTCCGCGAGTGGCCGGTGGGGCGGAATTCGTCGTGGATGTTCACCATCAAGTGATGCTCGGCGGCGAGGGCGACCGCGTCGTAGAGCCACGTGAGCCAGCGGTGCGAGCCGGTCTGGACAAAGCCGAACTTCACGCCGGCGACGCCCCAGGCCCGGTAGAGCGGGAAGAGCGTCCGCATCTGCCGCTCGAGCGCTCGATGGTTGACGTAGAGGATGACGCCGAGGCCCTTCGAACGGGCGTAGCGGATCGCCGCGTGCAGATCCAGGTCCTGGCGCGGGTTGCGTAGCGAGTCGACCGTGACGGTGGTGGCGTCGGCGTCGACCAGGTATTCGTGGCCGTACCAGCCGGCGTCAAAATGCACATAATCCAGCCCGTGGTCGGCGGCGAAATCCACCAGCGCCCGGGCGCCGGCGGTGGAGAGCGTCATCTCCCGGATGGCCTTGCCCGGGCGGATCCAGTCCGTCGCGCCGATGCGGCTGGGCGGGTTCAGGTTCAGCAGGAGGTAATTGTGTTCGAGCAGCGCGCCCGGACGTTCGCCCACCAGGATGAGGCGCCAGGGCGTCTCGAACGGCGACGACTCGACGACGCGGTCGAACATCCGCAGCGCCAGGGTGTTCGGGGCGCCGGACTGCGTGGTGAGCCGCGACCGGGAAAAATTGACGAGGCCGGCTTCCGTCACGCTGAGGTACAGGCCGGCCGGCGTTTCGAGCGTCAGCGGCATCTCGGCCTCCTCGCGCCACTCGGCCAGGGCGATGCGCTCGTACCGCGCCTGCGCCCTCGGCGTGTGCCAGGCGCGCGTGCCGGGCGGAAAGGTGAACGTGGTGGCGTCGCCGTCGATCGTCAGGATGGATAGCCGCGTCTGTTCGGGCCAGGCATACCGGAAGGCGGCGCCCTCATCGTAGGCCCGGATCTCGACGCGCATCGTGGCCTCCTCGTCCGGAAACGAGAGGGTGAGCTGCAACTCGTTGAACCGATCCGGGATGCTGTCGCGCTCGCCGTACACCGGCGTCCAGCTGTCGTCGACGCCCCGCGTGGCGGCGTCGCGCAGCTCGAAGCCGCGATCCCAGCGGTGGTTGCGGTAGCCGGCGTCGACCCCCAGGCGCCCCTCGGCGACGGGCTTGCCGCCCGAGGTGATCCGGTAGGTCAGCCGGTTGTCCGGGGCGACGATTTCGGTCTCGACGACCAGCTTTCCGTCGGGGGAGGCGATGCGGTGCGACTGGGCGAGCGCATCGGAAACGGTGAGGATTCCGAGTAGCCCCAGGAGAAGGCGGGTGCTCATGCGGCCTGGAAGTCGTGGACGTGCCATGCCGCGGCGTGGGCATGCTCATCGGCGGTGAAGGGCGGCGCCTTGGAGGCGAACACGGCGTCGGCCAGCTCGGCGGCGTTCCGGGCGCCGCTCAGCACGACAGCGACGTGCGGATGGTCCAGCACCCAGCGATAGGCCGCCTGCGGCATCGAGTGAATTTCGCCATCCACCAGAAACGACAGGGTGTTGACGTACCGGACGCGCTCGGCGATCTCTTCCCGGCTGTAGCGGGCGTTGAGCGAGCCGGCGGGGAAGACGGTCTCCGCCGTGATGGCGCCGGACAAAAAGCCGTTGGCCAGGGACTCCCGGGCCACGATGCCGACGCCGGCGGCGCCGAGGTCGGCGATGAGCCGGCTCGATTGCCGGTTCATCAAACTGTACACGACCTGGATCACGTCGATGCGCCGCTCCGCCGCCCAGCTGCGCGCCATCGCCTCGGTTTCCTCGAATTTGGAAATCGAGTGGCCGATGACACGGATCTTGCCTTCGGTCTGGAGCCGCTCGAGCTCCTCCCAGACGTCGTCGTGGATGTCTTCGGGGCCGAAGGGGGAATGGAAAAACAGGATGTCGATCCGGTCGGTTTGCAGCCGGCGGAGGCTGCCCTCCACCGACTCCCGGGCGCGCCGCGCGTGGAAGTTCGGCGCGGCCTTTTCGGTCGCGTAGCGGCCGAATTTGGAGGAGATGAGCACGTCGTTACGCGCGGATCCCAGCCCGCGGCCCAGCAAGGTTTCGGCGACGCCGTCCTCGTCGGCCGTGCCGTACAGTGGCGCCGTGTCGAACAGCGTGATGCCGGCGTCGAGCGCGGCGTGGATGGCATGCAGGGCGTCGTTTTCGGCGACGTCGCCGTAGATGCGCGACGCGAAGGCCCAGGTGCCGAGGCCGACCTCGCTGCAGGTGAGCCCGCAGCGGCCCATCGAACGTTGATTCATGTGCGGAACGGGGCTAGCATGTCGATGATGCGGGGAATACAGCGCTCGCAGAACAGATCGAGCATCTCGCGACCCTCCTGGACGGAGGCCTCGCGGGGGTCGGCGCCCCAGACGCCGTCCTCGTCCAGCGTGGGCTCCCGATCGGCCGGCAGCCGGTTCAGTTCGACGGCGCCGGGATTGAAGAGCATCTGGAAGGAGGTCTCGCCCCGCGCGGCGTGGTTGGACGGGAAACGATCCTTGATCGGTTCGAATGACGGCACGAGCCAGATCCGCGCGTCGTTGCGCCGGCTCTGGAAGGCCTGGCAGGCCTCGCCCAGCGCGCGGGTATGCCCGCCGCCGCAATGGCCCGTGATGATGACCACGACGCGGAAGCCTTCGTCGACCAGCTGATCGAGAAACTCGATGCACAGCCGGCGCACGAGCTCCGGACTGTGTTCGATCGTGTGGCCGAACCCTTTGAACGGTTTGATGGTGTCCGTCCCGATGTACACCGGCGGCAACACGACCCCGCCCGTGCGCATGGCCAGCGCGAGGCACTGCCCGTACGCCTGCGTCCCATCCAGCCCGATCGGGCAGTGGTAGCTGTGCCATTCCAGCGCCCCCCACGGTAGATACGCGAGCGGTGTCTGTGCACGGATCGACTCGATCTGATCGGGGCGAAGCCGTTCGTACGGGCCCCAGGCGGGTGATTCCATGTGGCGGGTTTGAGGTTTAGGGTTCCAGGTTCGAGGTGCCGGGGCGAAAGCTGTGGGGTCGTGGAATCATCGCCTTGAACCTCGAACCTGCATCGTTGCACGGCCGGCGTCACGCGCCGGCTCACGCCCACGGATCGAACAGGATCTTGATCGCCTCTTTCGACCGCAGCAGCGCGATGCCTTCGCTGTAGCGGGTGAAAGGAAGCGTATGGGTGACGAGCGGCTTCAGGTCGAGCCGGCCGGATGCGATGAGGTCCAGCGCGCGCTCGCCGGCGGCCCGGTTGTGTTGCCCGTATCCCATCAGACTAAAACCGCCCCACCAGTTGGCGGGTCCGAAACCTACAACTTCGCGGAGTACGCCGAATATCGCAACCGTTTCGCGCGTGCAATCGACCAGGAATTCGATCGAGCGTTTGAGGCCGGTTGTATCCAGGGCGGCGTCGAGCGCGCCGGCGTCGCGCCGGCGGCTGGCAAACGCGCCCGGGTGCATCGCCGCGTCCGCGCCGAGCGACCGGGCGAGCGCGAGCCGGTCCTCCAGCACGTCGAACGCGACGACCTCGGCGGCGCCGTACGCCCGCGCCATCTGCACGGCGATGAGGCCTGCCGGTCCCATCCCGCTGACGCCGACCCGCTTGCCGGCGACGGCATCGACCCGCATCAGCTGGTCGAAGGATACCTGTACGCACATCGCGAGTTCGAGCGAGGCGATGGCTTCGGCCGGCACGTCGTCGCCGACGGCCAGCAGATCGTCCTGGTGGATGGGCATGTACCGGGCATAGGCGCCCTGGCGCCGGCCGCCCGGATCGCGCCACGCCGCCACGCGCGCGCCGGCGGGGAAGGCATCCGCCCCCGGCCCGAGGCGCTCGACGGTCCCGACGGCTTCATGCCCCGGCTGCCCCGGCGTGTACGGGTAGGGCATCTCCATCCCGGGAAACATCGGCTCGCCGTCCAGCACGTGCATGTCCCAGTGCGGGCAGGTGGTGACGCCTTCCACGCGAAGCAAGACCTCGCCTTCGCGCAGTTCGGGCATCGCCGCCGGCCGCCAGACGGCCTGTCCCGGGGATTCGATCTGGAGGAGATGCATAGCGGATCGGGGATGAATGGGTGTGGATAAAAGGCTGCGCGAGGGGGGCTTCAGGTCTTCGGCGACGCATCGCCTTCCCATTCCAGGATGACCCCGAGCACGGGTTCACGCTTGGACTCGATCAGGTCCCAGGCGTCCGCGGCGCGGGCGACGGGAAAACGGTGCGTGATCAGCGGGAGCGTCTGCAGCGTTCCGGCGGCGACGGCCTCGAGCGTTCGGTCCATCCGATCCCGCGTCCATCCCGACACGAGGTGGATCGAAAGCTCCTTGTAGCGGGGCGGCTGCAGCGCGAGCCGGTCGTTCGTCCCGTAAAAGCCGGCCGAAACGAGGTGCCCGAAGCGCCGCATCGCCGGCTGGATGGACTCCAGCACGTCGAGGCTGCCCACGGTGTCGACGGCGATCTGCACGCCTTCCGGGTAGAGCGCCTTCAGCCGGTCGACCCACGGCTCGGCGCCGGCGTCGATCACCGACGCCCCGGGCCATCCGGCGAAGTGCGCAAGCCGGTCCGCGTGCCGGCCGACCAGCGCCACGCGCGCGCCGCGCGACGCGAGGGTCTGCGCCGTCCAGTGCCCGACGAGCCCGTCCCCGACGACGACGGCGGCATCGCCGGGCTCCACCGGGGGGCGCATGCCGCTGTTGTAGCCCACCTGCGCCAGCACGAGGCCGGCGAAGGTGAGGGGCTCCACGCCGGCGGGCAGTTTCCACACGTGCTCGCGGGGGCAAACCGACGGCGAGACATGTCCCGCATACCAGTGATGCATCCCCGTGACGCGGCCGACGGTCGCAAAGACGGTCTCGCCGACGTCGAACCCCGGCACGTTGGCGCCCACCGCCTCCACGCGCCCGATCTTCTGATAGCCGGCCACCACGGGAAACGGCGCCGGATCCCCGGGCTGAAACGGCGTGTCGCCATCCGACCGCTCCCCCCGAAAATATGAGCCTTCGGTGCCGTTGCTGATCCACGAGTGCGTCACCCGAACGACGACGTCGTCGGGACCCGGATCGGGGCAATCGATCGGCAAAAATTCGGCGGTGCGTGGACCGGTGAAGACGACGGCCTGAGCGTTCATGGGGCAGGGTAGCGGGCGTTGAAGCGGCTGCGTTGGCGGTCCGTCATCCAGGCACAGACGGACCACAGATCGGCGGCCGGCTGGCCGGTATGCGGCGCAGTGTGTAAATACGGAGGGGGCCCAAATTCGGGCGTCAGGGTCGAAGTCGCAACCCCGCGGCGTTTCTGATCCGCCCAGACCGCATCCCACCAGCGTTCATGGGCTTCGAGTTCGGCGGAGAAGGCGGGATCGGCGGGGTCCGGCACCTGGGGGCCTTCAGCGTAGCCGACCCGCGCGTGGACGTGCGCGGTGCGGCCGGCGCAGGCTTCGAGAATCGCTTCCTCGCCATCCAGCAGCCGTTCACACACGCACACCCAGTGGCTGAAATCGGCGCAGAGCCGGAGGCCGTCGAACCGATCGAGCAGGCGCGCCGTCGTCCAGGGATTGTACAGGATGCGGCCCCGGTGCGTCTCGTGCGCCGCCGGCACGTCGAAGTCGGCCTCGATGGCCAGCACGCGCGCGAAGTAGCGTTCGGCCTCGGCGTCGCTCCAGCGGTCCCGGCCGCTGTGGCAGGTCACCACCGGCGGGGCGTACGCGACGGCCGCCTCGAACTGGGTGCGGAACGACGCGGCGTGCGCGGCGGGGTCGTCGCCTTCGGTGAAGAGCATCGGGATACAGCGAAGTCCGTTATGGCGCAAGAGGGCGCCGTCGGGGTCGTGACGCTGCAGGTGGATGAGCGGGGCTTCGATGCCGGCGTAGCCCATGCCGGCGAGACGCGGCAGCAGCGTCTCCCAGGCCTCCTCGATGCCCCAGGTGGTCCGGTAGAGGTCAAGCGTCATCGGCCTCTACCTGGTCGATGATGCGCATGGCGTCGAAATCCAGCGTGCGGCACATGCTGCCGTAGCGCATCTCCAGCCGCCGGCTCCCGCGGCCCGCCCGCAGAAAGGGGTTGCTGAACAGGGGCCAGCCGGCGTAGTCCACCGCCTTGCCGTCGATGCGAAACGGCTCGCCGCACTCGGCGTCGAGCACCGAGCCGTGGCGGGTCGTGAAGCGGACGCGCGGCTCGGGGGAGAGGTGCGCCTGGAGTTCCAGCGCGCGGATCGCGGCGGTGAACGCCTCGAACGACGCGTAGTCGCCGGCCGGCGCGGTTTGCACCACGAAGCCGGTGCGGAGCGCTTCGCAATGCAGCCGGCGGCTCCCATCCGGGTGCGCGACGATTTCGCACGGCGCCAGCGGGAAGACCGCGATGTACGCGTCGCCGCCCTGCAGAAAAAGCCAGCCGGAGGCGTCGTCTTCGAGCCGGCTCAGTCGGGGCGAGAGGTACCCGCTCACGTGCGGGAAACGCGTCCCCTCCGGAATGTCGTACAGGACGATCAGGGCGTCGGCGTGCTGGTAGACATGCTCGAAGGGCGATCCGCCGGTGAGTTTGTCGGGCGAGTCGTAGGTGTCTTTTTCGGCTTTCACCACGTTCTCGGTCATGAGCTTGGGTTCTTCGCCGAAATACATGCCCATCTCGTGCGGCGACGAGTAGGGATGGATCGTAAAGAACACGTTGAAGCCCTCGTGCGGGTCGGCCGTGGCCCAGAGCACCTCCCAGGTGTGTTGCTGGATGGGTTGGAGGAGCCCGCCCTGGATCGACCCCATCGCGTATTCCCGGCGCATGAACATGTACTTGTACACGGGCGCATGCCGCTCGCTGCTCCACCGGATGCGCGTCCGCGTCCGCTTGCGCTCAAGGCTGATGAACGGCCGGCTCCGGTCGGTGGCCATGCCGTGCAGCACGGGATGCGGCGTGTAGCCGCTCATGGCGAGAATCGCCACGACGCCGTGGGGCCGGTACCCGATGCGCGGGAGGACGACGTTCACGCGCTGCGGGCTGAAGGGCGTGTTGCCGAAGAGCAGATGGGCGAACGTCGTGCTGCCGTTTTTCCAGCGCTCGACGGCCGGGATGGGGTAGATGCGGCTGAACGCGCCGGCGTACAGCCCGTCGAGGGTGTCGACGGCGAAGTCGGCGATGAGGTAATCCAGCATCATCTCCGCCGCAAGCCGCATGCGGGCGTCCCGCGTGAAGGCGTAGAGCATCGCCATCGGCGTGATGAAGAAGGGGAGATAATGCGGCGAGTCGAACTCGCCCTGTCCCTCACGGGTCGTGAAATCGATCCAGTGGAGGAGGTAGTCGCGGGCCTCGGCATGATTCTCCGCCGAGCTGCGTCCGTTGAACCAGGCGTCGCCCGGCTCGTCCGGGTACAGCTCGGTCATCAGAAACAGCGAGGCGTAATACATCGCCCAGTGGTTTTCCGTGTCGCCGCGGTAGGGCGTGTAGGTGCGCCAGAGCGCGCGCAGGGGCCGGCGGATCGATTCCGGCAGCCGGTTCTCGCCCAGGCAGGCGACGACGGTCATGGGATACATCCAGAACATGTCGCCGTGCGGATTGGCCATGAGGCGGACCAGGTCGGGCACGATCTGGTCGAGCGGTCGGCCCCGGTACAACCGCGCGGCCACTTCGATGAGACCGGTGTACGGCAGATACTCGTCGGCCTCCCGGTCGGCGAAGAAGTCGATCAGCGCGTCGCAGCGGCGACGGTAGGCGGCGTGGAGGTCGAAGGCGGTGGGTTCAGGCATACACGAGGTCGTAAAGCGTGGCTTCGGGGAGGCCGGCGAAGGTCCACGACGCGCCGGCGTCGACGGAGGCGTAAATCCCGCCATGCACCGTGCCGGCGACGAAACGCCCCGATGGGGAGATGGCCAGAGCGTGCACGTGCTGCACCGGCATGTCGTCGCCGGTCCGCCGCCAGGTGGCGCCGCCGTCGAGGCTGACGCACACGCCGGCATCGAACCCGCCCGCGATCAGGATTTCCGGATGCGCGGGGTGGATGGCGACGGCGTAAAAGGTGTCGCATCCGGCCGGCCGGTGCGTGGCCCAGGATCGTCCGCCGTCGGTGCTGTGGAGCAGGCCGCGGTCCTCGGTGCCGGCGAGCCAGACGGAGGGATCGGACGGCGACTGGCAGATCGCCCGGATGGCGGCGTCGTGCGGGCCCGGCGCGTGCCACTGCGCGCCGGATGTCTCGGTGCACAGCAGCCCCGTTTCGGTCCCGACAAACCAGCGCCCGGCCGTCGCGCGGTCCGCCGCCAGCGTCTGGCAGAACAACTGGGTGGTGCGCGGATGCACGGGGAGAAACGTTTCCCCGAGATCCGGCGAGCGCCACAGGCCGTGCACCGTGGCGATCCAGAGGGTGTCGGCGTCGAACGGATCGAGGGCGAGGTCCAGCACCTCGGTGATCTCCCAGCCCGTCATCACGCGCCAGGTCGCGCCGTCGTCGAGCGAGCGAAATACGCCGTTGCCGGCGGCCAGGAACAGCATCGACCGCGCCTCGTGCCGCGCGATGCCGAAACAGCGCACATTCGTCCAGCCCCGGTGCTGCCACCCCGCGCCGGCGGTGTAGACGTGCAGCCCGCTGGGCGCATTGCTGCTGCCCACGATATAGCCTCGTGTTTCGAGGACGGCGGCGTATAATGTTTCGTCCATCGGTATTTTGGTGGGGAGACGGAAGGTAGGGGGATGCCGGTTCATGTACCGGATGGTACCACCGAACGCCCGATAATAAAATACGCGAGCGGACCGTCACGGTCTTCTGTAATCCTATACCCGCAGCTTTATGTCCCGATCCGCCGAGTACCTCGAACGCGCGCTCGCGCTCATGCCGTGGGGGACGCAGACGAACGCGAAGCGCATCGACCCGGCGCTGGCGGACGTCATGCCGGCGTTTATCGAGCGGGCCGAAGGCTGCCGGATCCAGGACATGGAGGGGCGGTGGTACATCGACTACCGCTCGGCGCTCGGCCCCATCATCCTGGGATACCGCCATCCCGAAGTCGATGCGGCCGTCCGCCGGCAGATGGAAAAGGGCGTGCTGTTCAGCATGGCCTCGCCGCTCGAACTCGAACTGGCGGAGCGGATGACGGCGATCGTGCCCGGGCTCGAACAGGTTCGCTTCATGAAGACGGGGCACGAGGCGAACGCGGCGACGATCCGGCTTGCGCGCGCCTACACCGGCCGCGATGCCATCGCCACGTGCGGCTACCACGGCCACAGCGACTGGTTCGCCTGCGGCGCCGGCGCGGCGCCCGCCTGGTGCCCGCGGGACGGCAACGGCGTGCCGGCGCTGCTCGACCGCCTCGTCACCCGCCTCGCCTATGGCGATGTGGGCGCCCTCGAGGCGCTGTTTGCCGCGCAGGGCGACCGCCTCGCCGCCCTCATGCTGGTGCCGTACGATTGGGGCGAGCACGTCGCGCTCGACTTCCTCCGGCGCGCGCGGGCGCTGTGCGACCGCTACGGGACGGTGCTCGTCTTCGATCAGGTCCTCACCGGCTTCCGCCTCGCGATCGACGGCGCCCAGGGGTATTTCGGGGTGGTGCCGGATCTCACCAGCTACGCCAAGGCGCTCGGCAACGGGTATCCGATCTCCGCATATGGCGGCCGCCGCGCCATCATGGAGAAGCTGAACGACGCCATCCTCACGACGACCTACGCCGGCGAAACGCTCTCGCTCGCGGCGTCTTGCGCTACACTCGACATCATGCGCCGGGAGCCGGTCCATGCCCGGCTCTGGGAGATGGGGACGCGGCTCATGCAGGGCTTCGATGCCTTCGCGATGGATCGGGGGTTTCCGGCGCGCGCCTACGGCCTGCCGCCGGCGCCTCAATTTCGCCTGGGCGATGACCCGGATCGCGAGCCGGCGCGCCAGACGCAGTTCTTTCGCGCGCTGCTGGAGCGCGGCATCTTTCCCTCGCGGCCCTTCCTGCTCAATGCGGCGCACGACGCGGCGGTCATCGACCAGACGCTGGAAGCGATCGGCGAGGCGCTCGACCAGGTCTTCCTTAACCTGCCTTGAAATACAGGCCCGCCTTTCAAAGATCGAGCGAGGATGCTGAGCCGGCGCACGCTATGTTGTCAGTATATCCCTTAGCGCCACATCCCGACGATCCCGTGGCGGCCCCCGTTGTATTTCACCGCCATCGATGACGCCATGCTATCTTACCGCCGTTCCAGGATGTTCATCGCTGTGGTTACGGTATCGATCGCCGCCGTCTGTTCAGATCGGGCGTTTGATGCACAGGCGCAGGCCTTTGTCCCCGTTGCGTACGAGTCGGTCGGCAAGGCCTCGTCGGCGACGCCGGCATCCGCCGCTTCGATCGGGTATTCCCGGCTTGGGCTGGGCATAGCATGGCCAATCGCGCTGCGGTCCGGGCGTCTGGTCGCCGGCGTCCGGTACGATCGGGTCGGATTTACGTACGGCGAATGGCCTTCGGCCCTTCCTGCCCCGGACGCCGTTCACCACGTGCGCCTCGAGCTGATCCTGCAACGACCGCTGTCCCGGGACTGGGAGGCCACGGTGCTGGTCGCGCCGGGATGGGCTTCGGATTTCACGAAGGCTGTCCATGCCGGCGACGCCAATCTGGGGATTGCGGCGCTCCTGGCCAGAACCTGGTCCGAGCGCGTGAAGGCCGGCTTCGGCGTGAGTTACGTGACCGATCGGGGGCCGGCGATGCTCCCCGTCGTCCGCGTACTGTGGCAGCGCGGCCGGATGAGCGCCGATCTCATCGCCCCCTCCGCCGCGAATGTGTGGTACCGGATCATGCCGGCGGCTCGAGTCGGGTTCGCCTGGCGCGGCGTGGCCCTGCCGTATCACCTGAATGCGACGGAGGCGGCGGGTGGCGAGTGGACCTTGCGCCGGCAGGTGTTTTCGCTGGCGCCCGCTCTGCGGGTGCACGCGGCGGGTTCACTCTACCTGCACCTTGAGGGCGGCATGACGCTGCGCAACCGCCTCGTGTATCTCAGCGGTCGCGAGAAAACAACGCTCGATCACGATCCGAGCTTCTTTTTCTGGGTGGGGCTCGTCGTCGAATGAGGCGGGCTCAAACCCCGTATCGGGTGCGCAAGGCCGACAGGTCGAGGCCGGCATGCTCGAGCACCCGCAGCATGTTGCCGCCCAGGATCCGGGCCTTGTCCGCTTCGGAAATCTGGCTGTACGCCACCCAGCCGAACTGCGGGATCGGGTCGCGCATGGGCGCGTCGGTGCAGAACAGGACCCGGTCGGCGAGGCCTTCCTCGACGAAGAACTCGACGACGCCGTGGAGCACGCTGGTGAAGGTGAGGTCCAGGTAGACGTTCGGATGGCGTCGGGCGAACGCGGCGCGCTCCCGGGCGACCTCCCAGGTCCAGGCCGAGTGGGCGAGCAGGTAGTTCATGTTCGGGTACCGCACCGCGATATCCTCGATCTCACTCAGAAACCGGTCGCCGATCGCGGTCTGGTGCAGCTTGACGAACCCCCCGATCGCGTTGCCCCGGGTATACCAGGGATCGTAGAGCGGTGCGTTGTACGGCAGCCCGACGCGCGGATTGTACGGCTTCAGGCCGCGAAACCCGTACGCGCCGTGGCAGCGTTCGATCTCGCCGGCGTAATCGAGGCTTTTTTTCGGATCGATCGTGGCGTAGCCCAGGATGTCGTCCGGATAGCGCTCGCAGAGTTCGTGGATGAGCGTATTGCCCGCCGCCGCGTCGATCCAGATGCCGATCCACGAGGAGCAGCAAAACCGGTCGACGCCCATCCGGCGATTCCGGCGGATCATGTGCGGCGCGTCGCCATAGGGCATCGGGACGTAGCCGCCTCCCATCAGGCCGTCGTGCAGCACGTGGGTGTGCGGGTCGATAACCGGAATATGGTCGAGGGGCTTGCCCTCCATGACGCGATCCAGGATCCGGCCCCGGTCTCGCGGGGGATAGGGCTGGGGCGGGGCTTCGAGCCGAAGCAGCCGGGCGAGGTTGCCGCCGGCGATCAGCGCCTTGTCGGCCTCCTCCAGCTCGCAGTAGTCGATGAATGCCTTCGCGGCGCCGGGGCTTTTGAAAGGCCACTCGGTGCCCAGCAGCAGCCGATGCGCGCCCACCTTGCCGGCCAGGTACTCCAGACCGTAGTGGATCTGGAAGCTCGAAAACTCGATGTAGGTGTTCGGGTGCTGCAACAGCAGCGGCACCACCGTCCGCGTGCTTTCCCAGCGCGCCTTCTGTAGCAGCACGGGCAGGTTCGGGTGCGCCCGGCACAGCGCGTCCACTTCCTCGAAGGTGGCCTGCTGGTCGTCGCCGTAGATGCCCACGTCGATCAGGAGCGGGATGCCCTTCGCTTCGAGTGCGCCCAGCAGGCTGCCGCAGGTCGATTCGTCGAATGGATAGTGATGCCGGCGCGGAAACAGCTTCACGGCGCGGGCGCCGGCTTCCTGCATCGCCTCGACGAAGGCGGGGCCGTCGGGCATCTCGTCGCAGTGATGGGGCAGGCCGACCCAGCAGGGGATCAGGCGCGGCTCGTCACGGATTTCCTCCATGAGCCGGCGGTTGCCGTAGCCGGGGTCGTATTCCCTCGCGGTCCAGTGCCAGACGAGCGCGCCATGGATGCCGGCGTGGGCAAGGTCGTCGCGGAGGTGATCCACCGACCACGGGACGCGCGCGTCGGTCGGTCCGTGCATCCCGATCGATGCGCAGGAGTCGAGATAGAGGGATGCGCTCAATCGACCGGAACGGATGGGGCGTTAGCGCCGGTTGCTGCCGCGTTCGGTCGCCATGAGGGTCGTCATGCGCAGCGCCTTGGCCACGTTGGCGACCGCGGCGAACTGGTTGATGGTGGCGGATTCGTCGGCGCGGAGGAGGAGCGCGGTGCGCGTACCCTTCGCGTCGCGGATCGTGTTGAGCAGCGCTTCGCGCGGGACTTCGGTCTGTTCGACAAAAAACCGGCCGTCGTCCGTGATGATCACGGTCACGTAGTTCGGATCCGCCGGCGCGGAGGCATCCGCGTTGGGCAGATCCACCCGGATGCCGAACTGCGGGATGAAGCTCGACGTCAGGAGGAAAAAGATGAGCAGCAGCAGCACGATGTCCGTCAGGCCGGCGAGGCTGAAGGCGGACAGGGGCTTCCGGGAGGATGAAAACTGGAGCGGCATAGCGGATTATCCGTCGACGACCGGTGAGCGGCGCACGGCGTGCGCCGGCGAATCAGTAGGCGCGTTCAGCGCTGCGGGACGAGGACATCGGCACGGGCTCCTGGAGCAGATCGATGAAATCCGTGGCCGACCGCTCCATGTCGTTGACGAGTCGGTTGATCCGGTTGATCAGGAAGTTGTACAGGAAGATGGCGGCGATGCCGACCAGCAGACCCACCGCCGTCGTCACCAGGGCTTCCCAGATGCCGCCGGCCAGCACGCTCGGGTTGACGTTGCCCTGCAGGTTCTGGATTTCCTGGAACGCCTTGATCATGCCGATGACGGTGCCGAGGAAGCCGAGCATCGGCGCGATGCCGGCGATGCTCGCGATGATGTCCGTGCGTTTTTCCAGCTCGTAGGCTTCGTATTTGCCGGCCGCCTGCACGGCGTCCTGGATTTCGGCGATAGGACGCCCGAGCCGCTCGAGGCCGCGCTTCAGGATGCGCGAGATCGGGTTGTTCTGCGCCTCGCAGAATCCGATGGCGCCGCGGACGTCGCCGGCCTGGATGTAGGACCGGGTCCGATCGGTGATGAGGTACGGATCGGTCTGCGCCTTGCGCAACGTCCGCACCCGTTCAAAGAAAATCCAGATGGTCAAAATAGACAGAATGATCAACGGGATCATCGTCCATCCGCCCTGCAGCAACATATCCAGAATGCTGGCCGTCTCGGCCTGGGGTGCGCTTTGCATGGTCCCGAGCTGAGCGCCCGCCGTCTCCTGCAGATGAATGAATGTCATGTGTTAATCCAGTACGACCTGTGGCAAGGGTGGAAGGTAGAGGCCGGTTGGCTCCGGGGTTAGCGTGGAATCGAGATGACCCAGGCGTCGCCCGGAAGCGAACGCGCGTATTGCGCGACAGCCGTGGTGGCAGCCTGTCGCGAACCAAACTGTCCAACGCCGACGCGGAAGCGGGGGGTCCCGAAATCGTCGGTGCGGAGAATATCGACAGGAAAACCCTCATTGGCAAATAGCTGGGCGTACCGATTCGCGAGGGCTTCGGCTTCCGCCATGCTCTCGCGGGACGACACCACGATCGTCCAGCCGCCCCGTCCTTCGACAAAGCCGCGCGGCGCGGTCGCCGCGGGGGTGCCGGTCGGGGCGGTGCTCGCCGGCGCGGGCGTGTTCGCCGCCGGAGCGGTCGCGGCGCCCGGGTCGGTCGACGTCCCGTCGGCCGGCGTCTCCGCGTTCGTCTCGGCCGGCGTTTCCACCGGCGCGGGCGCCGGGTTGCGCGCGGCCGTCGGAGCCGGCGCCTCCTGTGTGGCGCCGGGGCCGAAGGGGAGCATGCCCTTCATGTAGGCATAGCCTCCGGCCGCAATCAGCAGCACGAGGCCGGCCAGACCGAGCCACAGCATCGAATTGCCGGAGCCGGAGCGGCGGCGTTCGTAGGGCCGGCGGTCGGCACGGGACGGACTGGCCTCCGCGGGACTCGCCGTGGCCGCGGGCGCGGCGGCGGCCGCAGCGGCGAGGCGTTCGGCGCCGCTGGAACGGTCCGGGCGCCCATCGCCCTGGCGCGCATCCGGCGGCAGGAAGATCGTTTCATCGGCCTCGGCGACATGCGCGCTCCGGAACAGCTCGTCTTCCGAGAACAGCGCGTCTTCGGCGTCGCCGCCGGCAGAACCCATCGCCGGCGAAAAGAGCTCGTCTTCGTCCCCGAAATCGGAAAGCGGATCCGGACGGCCCTTGCGGCCGCCGGGCGAATCCTCGAAAAACGGCGCATCTTCCAGCGGCGAGCTGGCCCACGTGGCCTCCTCGCGCATGTCGTCGTCGAACGACGCGCCAAAAAGTTCGCTCTCGCGCTCGGATTCAAAGAAGAACTCGTCCTCTTCGGCGCGTTCGCCGGCAAACGGCGAGGCCGGCGGTTTGGGCGGGTTCGATTCGTCCCATACCGTGTCGTCGATATCGAGCGGGGAATCGACCTCGAACTCCACCCCTTCGAGCTCTTCAAAAAATGGACTCCATTCTTCCTCGGACTCCCGGCCGTCCTCCTTGGAGAACAGCGGCGATTTCGGATCGTCTTCTTTCATAGGAATGGCCCCGTTCTCGTGCGCAGCGCTCGATTCAGGGGAGTTGGTGATGTCGTTGGCAAGGTTGGAAGAGGGATGGAGGACGGAGAAGTCAGCCTCTTCGAAGGGCGGCTCCGAGGATTCGCCGAGCGGGTGCTCGTTGGAATGATCGGGCAGGCCGTCCCAGAACGCCGCGTCGAGCGAGTCGCCGATCAGCGTGTCGTCAGCCGCAAGGTCGTCGAGGTTTGGAAGGGCCTCGTCAAAATCGGGGAGCGCGTCGCCCGAGATGCCGCGCAGATCCATGTCGGGGACGGAGACGCCGTCGGCGTCGTCCCCGTGGTCCTCCGCAGGCGGATTCGTCTTGAAGGCGACCTGCACGGTCTCCGTTTCCAGCGCGGCGAACCGGTTGTTCACCATCATGGAAAGACCCGCATCGGGACGGAAGCGGATCGCTTCATCCGTTGCATGGAGCGTGCCAACCCCGCGGATTTCAGCACGCTTGTTGTTGTTTATGTCAGCTTTAAGCTGCTCGACGAAGTCGAAGAGCGCCGCGCCGGCCTGATCTCGGCTGACGTTCAGGTGGCGGGCGAGTTGCTCGAGTAGGGGAAGAGCCATGACGATCGAGGCTTGACGCACCGGACAGGCGTGGGTACGGGGTGCGCGACTGGTTATTGAAAATCAGGGATGAAAATGACTTCATCGCGAGGCGGCCGCATGACGAGTTCGCCATCGGCGCCTTCAATCATTTCGCTGGAGCGGCGATCGACCCGAAACGTGCCCAGACCCGGAATATCCACCTGCTCGCGGCGAATCAACGCTTCGCGAATCACGTGCCCCAGGGCCTCGTTAAGCTGTTCGGACAGTGCATCAGACATACGCAGTGTCGGGGATTGGTTATGTACGGCAGGAAGCGCGGAAGTGACTTGAGGACAGCGCTCGGGCTGGAGCGATACCGCTAAGGCGCAAGATATACACTACTTAGGACAAAATAAACGCGGTTATAATGGCGAAAAACGGAAATAGGTTCCTGACAGCCTACCACAGTACGCGCAGACCGGCGGACAGCGTGAACGGCGACTCCGGATAATGCTCCCAGTATTCGAGGTCGCTGCCCAGCACGTTGTTCGCCCGCATGATCAGGGCCAGGCCCGGATTGATCTTGTGCGAGACCACGAAATCGAGCTCCAGGTAGTCGTCTACCTTGACCTCCTCGAACCGGCTGCGGTAGCGCGGGCTGTGGTAAGTCCCGATCCACTGCACGAGCGTCTTGCGCTTGTTGAAGAGGTACGAGATCATGCCGCGCCCCTCGACGGGCGAGAAATACGGGATCGAGGAGTTGCTGTCCTTGAAGCGGCCGTCGCGGTAGGTCGCGCCGACCTCGGTCTGCAACCCGAACGGGAAGACGAGCGAGACCGTGCCGCCGGCGTGGTAGATCTCGACTTCGTCATAGAAGACCGGGAAAATGCCGCGGCGGTAGTTGTAGCCGTCGGTCGCCGGGTCGGACTCGCCTTCGAAAAACTGGTAGTTGGGGATATACTCGTAGCCGCCCGAGGCGCCCATCTGGAAGACGCCGGCGAACCAGTCGAAGCCGGCGACCGCGTTGATCGGCCGAAGCGATGCCTGCAGCTCGGGCCGGTCCACCATGAACGGGTTGACCTGGTAGAGGTCCCAGAGCCTGTTGCGCATGAGGTCCGGGCGGTTGTGCGCGTAGATGTGCACGCCGCGGCCCGGATACAGATCGAGCAGCAGGTCGCCGGTGGCATAGGACTGCAGTTCGCCCTCCACATCCGAGAAGCCGAGGAAGCGCCCGAGCAGGGTCACGCGAAAGCTCTTGGCCAGATCGAGACGCAGCCCGGTTCCAAAGTTGAAGTCGTACAGCACGTCGCGGCTGAAGAACGCGTCGATGCCGGCGGCGCTGGCGTCGGTCTGCAGCAGCACCGATCCCAGGCTGAAGGGGATGTCGAGCTTGCCGGCCCACTCCGCCCGGTTTTCCGTCCGCTGCAGTTTGGAGAGCGGTTCGAGGTTGTTGTCGAACAGTTCGGTGCTGAACCGCGTGCCGCGCATCGTCAGCTTGAGGTCGAGCGCGGCGCGGGTTTCGGATTGCGATTTCAGCCAGAGCGATGCGGCGCCCATGCGCCCGTTGCGGTTCGGCAGCACGATCGGCGTCGCGTAGCCGCCGGCCTGCAGCAGGTTGGTGCCGAAAAGCGTGTACGCCGCGACGGCACCGTCCAGCCCGAGGCCGTACGCGAATCGGGGGCCCATGCGCCGCAGGCCGAGTTCGCCGCTGCTGACGTCGTACGGATTCTTCAATTCGGAGAACGCGTCGTCCTGGCTCAGCAGGTTGCCCTCGGTCCCTTCGTAGTCCACCTGGGCGTAAAACGAGGTGCGCCGGGTGACGGGGATGTTCATGCGCGCCACGAGGAGCCGGCTGAGGTAGCGGCCGGCGCTGGCTTCGAGTTCGCCGCTCAGCGGCTGCACGTCGCCGAGGAACGACACGCGCGGCGGCTCGGGTTTGCTCACCGTAGACCCGGGGAGATCGGCCTTCGCCTGTTTATAGTTCTCCGTCAGCGGCACGCGCGACGAAGGGACCTCCGGCACGCGCGGCGGCGGGTTGAAGCCGATCAGCGGCTGCCGCTGGAGCGAGGGGAAGCTGATTTCGAGCTGGCCGAGGATCTCCACCTCGCGCGGCGAGATATCCGGCAGGATGGTGCGCGACGTGTCCGCGTTTTGCGCAAACGCGGACAGACTCGGCGCCAGCAGGGCGGCCAGCAACAAGAGGCGTGTCATCAAAGGACTCATCAGAGGGATGCCTTTTCTTTAGCGGCACGGTCAGCATAAATCGTGCCTCGGAATTCTTCGAGAACGCGATCGTACATCTGGGCGGCGTCGCCCCGTTGCCCGATCGCCATAAAGGCGCGTGCTTGCGCCAGATAGCCTTCGGCCATCCAGTTGGAGTATCCGCTGAACAGCACCGGCATCCGGCCCAGCTCTTCGATGGCGGCGCGGGCCTGGCCCTGGCGCGTCAGCAGGTCGCCGAGGCGGTAGAGCGCTTCGGCGCCGGTCTCGTCAGGGCTGTCGGACGTCACCTGGCGGTAGAGCTGGATCGCCTCCATCGGCCGGCCGGACGCTTCGTAGACGCGCGCGAGGCCGAGCAGGGCGGGGCCCATCTGGATGCGGTTCGAGTTAGTGCTGGTGAGTTCGGTCAGCTGCCGTTCGGCCTCACCCAGGCGGCCGAGGTTCATGAGCGCCTTCGCCTGCCCGTAGCGCGCCTGCGCCATCAGGGCCGGCGTCGCCCCGCTCATCGTCTCCAGGTTCTTGAACAGATCGAGCGCATCCTGATTGCGGCCCTGGTCCAGATAGATCTGGCCCAGCTTCAGCGTCGCTTCCGGCCGGCGCTTGCTGTCCGGGTAGCGATTGACGATCTGCTGGAGGAAGGATTCGGCCTCCGCCGGCTTGCTGCGCTCGGTCAGGATCGTCCCGATGTAGTAGTAGGCGTCCGGCAGGAGTTTGATGTTCTCCGATTCGCGCACGAAACGTTGGAAATCGGCCAGCGCCTCGTCGGTCCGCCCCGTCTGGTACTTCACTTCCGCCTGGCGGAAACGCAGCTCGTCGGCCACGGGCGACGAGGGGTTCGCCGCGGTGAACTCGTCGATGATGCTCGAGGCGCGGGTCGGGTCGTCGAGGGCGTCGAGCGCGACCTGGATGCCCGCGGCCGCGTCGGCGGCGAAGGGGCTGTCGGGATACTCGCGCAAGACCTTCTCGTACGCCGCGACCGCCTCGTCGAGCCGTTCGGCGTTGAAGAGCGCGTCGCCGATGCCGTACTGGCTTTTGGCGGCGAGGGGGTCGCGCGGGTAGTTCTTGATGAGGCTCTCGTACGCGGAGATGGCCTGGGTGTAGTTCTGGTTCAGGAAGTAGAGATAGCCCAGGTTGTACTGCGCCTCTTCCTTCCAGTCGCTTTCCGGGAAGTCGCTGAGCAGCTTCCGGAACGTCGCGATGGCGTCCAGCTGTTCGCCGGCGTTGTTGTAGGCCTGCCCGATCTGGTAGAGCGCGTAGTCGTCGCTGTCCTGACCGCCCACCTGCTGATAGGCCTGGATGGCTTCGGGATACCGCTTCAGGGCGTAATAGCTGTCGGCCAGCCGGAGCTGGGCGTCGGTGCGGTAGGGCACATAGCCGTCGGATTCGCGGTATTCCCGCAGGAAGGTCCGGAATTCGGTGATGGCGTCCTGGTAGTTCGCCTGCTTGAAATAGGTCCAGCCCAGCGCATAATGCGCGGCGTCGACGTGTTTGCCGCCCGTGTTGCCGCGCAGGTACTGCCGGAACAGGCTGGCCGCCCGGTTCAGGTCGCCGGATTGATGGTAGCTTTCGGCCGCCCAGAACAGGGCGTCGCTGCCCCATTCCGACGTCGGCGCGCTGTCGTGCAGGCTCATGAACGCCGGCGCCGCCTCCCGGTAGTTCTCGTACCGGTACTGGAGCCACGCTTTCTGGAAGAGGACCTCGTTCTTGAGATCCGCCGGCGCGGCGTTCAGCGCGATGGCGCGGTCGAAGTTGCTCAGCGCCGCGTCGAAGTCTCCGAGCGCGATCATCGCGCTGCCGCGGCGGTAGAAGGCTTCGCCCCGTAGGGACGAATTCGGGTAGTCGTTCAGAAGCCGGCTGAACGCGTCGCGCGAGACCTCCCAGTTGTGCAGCTCATAGGCCGTCATGCCCAGCTCGAAGAGCACGGTATCGGCCATCGGGCTCCGGGGGAACTGGTCGGCGGCTTCGTGGAAGAGGTTCATCGCCTCGGGCAGGTTGCGGGCCAGCTTTGTGTTGACGGCCTGATAGTAGGCCGACTTGCTGGCCAGTACGTCCCGGCTGCCCTGTTTGGCGAGCCCGAAATTGTCCGCCGCCCACTGGAAGGCGCCCTGGAAGTGGTAGTTCCAGGCGAGGCCGTAGAGGGCGTTGCGGTAGTAGGGGCTGTCGGGGCTGCTTTCGGTGAACCGGCGGTAGTGCACGATCGCGAGATCGCTGTTGCGCATCTGGTTGTACGACTCGGCAAGCAGAAAATGCGCGCGGTCCTGCGAATAGCTGTCGAGGTTCGGCATGCGGCGGTTCACCTCGTCGATCGCGCGCTGGTATTCGCCCTGCTCGTAATAGACCTCCGCCAGGGCCAGTCCGAGCCCCTGGGTGTAGGTAGAGTTGGGATAGCGGGCGGTGAGCAGTTCGAAGAAGCGGGCCGCGGCGTCCGGCTCGCCCTGTTCGATCTGCAGGGTCGCGATGGCGTAGAGCGCGGTGGGCGCCGTGGTGGTCTCCGGATATTCGAGCGCGGCCCGCTCGTAGTAGCGGATCGCTTCGGGCACGTTGTTCAGATGCGTGGCCGACTCACCCATCCAGTACAGGGCCTTCGAGGCAACTTCATCGGGCGGAGCCTGTTGAATAACACGAGCAAGGGTAGTAATCGCCCGGTCGTAGTTACCCTTCGAATAATAATACGTGCCCAGCGCCAGCCGCGCGTCATAGGCGAGAGGATGCGATGGATATTGATCCTCGAACGTCGTAAAAAGCGCGATCGCCTGTTCCTCCCTGCCCACGATCAAGGCGGACTCGGCCTGGTAATACAGGGCCTCGGGCGTGCTGATGTGATGCGGGTACCGCGTCCTGAAGTCATCGAACGCGTCGATGGCCTGCACATACAGCTGGTCCGAGTACAGCTTGAACGCTTCGGTATACACCCGCTCCGGCGTTTCGGCCGCGAATTGCGCGTGAGCCTGCGACGGGACGCAGCAGGTGAGGACGAGCAGAAGGCCGAATATCAAACGTGCCTGAACCATCGTCGAAGGGCGAAAGGCGGTTGGCATGAACTGGAAAGGATGATGCGGGGAAACGGGGGCGTTTGCGGATAGCAAAGGAATATACATCCGGGCCAAACAAGTGACGACCATGAAAAAAACAAAGCACGAACCTACGCCGGCCGCGACGCGTTCCGGCCTCGATCGCGAGACGAACGGTCACGCGGATGCCGCCGATTCCGAGCCGGCACAGGAAGCGGCATCGACCGATGTGCGCGGAGAAGCGACCAGATGGGTACAGGAAAATCAGACACTGGCGCTGGTTGGCGCATTTGGTGTCGGCGTCTTTCTCGGGGTGCTGCTCCGCAAATAGCGTCGGTTGCGGCGCTGCCCATGATAAGAATCTCCGGTAAAGCAGTTCCCTTTCCCCCTTTAATAGCCTGAAAACACGACCATGAACGATACACCTCCCAAAACCGAAACGACCGATGCCCTTCCTGAAGACGGAGCGCAGGAGTCCGCATCCCGCGTGGACGCGATGCTGGACGAGGCGCGCACCGCGTACGAAAAGGCGCGTCAGGAAATGACCGAGGCCACGGAACGGCTTCGCGGCGAACTCAAGAATTTCGACGCCCGGAAAGCGGGCGAAAATGCGCGCGAGTGGGTCCGGGAAAACCCGGGTCTTTCGCTGCTCCTCGCCGCCGGCGCCGGGCTGGTGCTCGGCAAAACGCTTGCCAACGCGCTCCGCGAGGAGCCGCTCACGTGGCAGGATCGGGCACGGATGCGCGCCGGACGCCTGTCGAACGAGGCGCGTCGCTTCGCCGATGAAGCCTCGCAGCGGGTCTCCCGCCAGCTGAGCGACTCGGGCGACGAGGTATCGAACCACATCCGCTCGCTGGGGAGCCGGATGCAGCACCAGGCCGGCGAACTCTCCAGCACGCTGGCCCAGCACGCCGGCGAACTGAGCGTGGAAGGCCTGCGCCGCGCGCAGCACTGGCTCGCCTCGCTGACCGATTCCGCCGAACAGGCGACGCGCTCCCTCCAGAAAGCCACCCGCGAGGCCGCCTCCGCCGCCGGCCAGCATGTGCCCGACCGGCAATCGCTGCGCGACGGGGTCAACCGGGCCGTCCAGACGCTTTTTGGCGTCATCGCGTTCAAGAAGATATCGGACTGGATCAAGGAGCGCTATTAGCGGGTTTGCTAGGCCGTTCATCGAGCGGCGCCGGGACGCGCTGCTTCCCTCTCATTAAGGATTGCCGGCTGCAGCGCGCATCGGGGCGCCATCGCCGCCATCGTCATGGCGGCGCGGGTGAGCCTCGTGCCGGACGGTCGGGGAGTACAACGAAGCGTTGAGTATTCTCGCCATTGGAACCGTCGCCTTCGATTCCATCGAAACGCCCTATGGATCGGCTGACCGCGTGCTGGGCGGCAGCGCCACCTACATCACCCTCGCCGCGCGGTTCTTTTGCGAGCCGGTGCGGCTCGTCGGCGTCGTCGGGGCGGACTTTCCCGAGCCGTACATCGAGGCGCTGCGGGGCTGCGGCGTGGATCTCGACGGGCTGGAAGTCGACCGGGGCGGGGAGACGTTCGCCTGGGCCGGCCGGTATCATGACGACATGAACGGCCGCGACACGCTGGCCACGCACCTCAACGTGCTCCAGACGTTTTCGCCCAAACTCCCCCCGCGTTTTCGCGACAGCCGGATCGTCTGCCTCGGCAACCTCGATCCGACGATCCAGATGCAGGTGCTCGATCAGATGGAGAGCCCGGACCTCGTCATCTGCGATACGATGAACTTCTGGATCGACCATACGCCGGACGCGCTCCAGCGGCTCCTGGGGCGCATCGACTGCCTGATGATCAACGACGAAGAGGCGCGCCAGCTGGCCGGCGAGTCAAACCTGCTGCTGGCGGCGCGGGCCATCATGGCGAAAGGACCGCGGATCCTGGTCATCAAGAAAGGCGAACATGGCGCCATCGTGGTGGATGACGAGTCGGTGTTTGCCTTCCCGGCCTTCCCGCTGGAGCGGATCCAGGACCCCACCGGCGCCGGCGATACGTTCATGGGCGGCTTCGCCGGCTACCTGACGCGCGAAGGCCGGTACACGAGCGACAGCATCCGCCGCGCCATCCTGTACGGAAGCGCCCTGGCCTCGTTCACGGTGGAACGCTTCGGCCCCGAACGCCTGCTCCATCTGCAGGCTGATGAGATCAACGAACGCGTGGCGGCCTACCGGCGGATCACGCACCTGCCGGAGATCCTCCCGCTGCCCGGATCGAACGGCTCAGGCCACTGAGAGGAGCATCCGCGCGTTCGCGATCCACTTGGATTCGATCAGGCCGGCGTCCACGCCGAGTAGTGCGGACACGGCCCGCACGTCGGCCCGTCCCCACTGCGCCACCTGCTCGACCGACGTGTAGCCGAGTTCGGTGAGTGCGCGCTGCACGTGCAGATCCATGCCCGGTATCTCCGAAATCGGATGCGCCCCGCCGTGCAGGTCGAGCCGCGGCTTCTCGATGTAGAACGAAAGCGGCCGGAATTCAGGGACCGAATCCCCGGAGGCGGGCACGCTCGCGAACGCCATGCCCGGCGCGAAGCTGGAGTCCGACGCGCGCGCCGATTCGCGTTTCGATTGCCGCTCCTGCCGGCGCTGCTCGAGTTGCGCTTTTTTGCGCTCGGACGATTTGGCTTTCAGGAAGAACAGAAAAAACATGATGCTGGCGATGCACAGCGGAATCGCCACGGCTGTCGATAAGAGGGCAAATAAAGACATGCTCACTTCGTTGCTGCGTTGGTGACTTCTTACCCGGGAAGTACTTTCCTTGCCCCGGGCAACCCCTTCCTGATCGATCAGGCCCGGAGTTGCCGCATCGGATCACGGAGACCGGACAGGCTTCGGAATTTCATCGATTCCGGCATGAACAGCCTTCGCGCGCACCTGGATGTCTCTCAACACATTGGGGTAGAAATGGAGAAGCGCACAGCGCGGCAGACTCTATGCCGGACTGCGCGCAGGCGTACCTTCACGACCATGCGGGCGAGTTATCACGATGCTCGGCGCTTCTAAAAAGCGTGCTCATAGATACGACGCGCTGAGCAATCGATTAAGTAAGATCAAGCTTAATTCAGGTGCGCCATTTACGCAAGTATCCGTGTGTGAATTAGCCAGTCCCATTCAGTTTATCGTGAATTCCCCCGGCACGCGTCCAGATGCTCCGCCGGCGGCGTACCTTGCGGCGTTTCGTTCAGCCAGCCCGCATCGGTCATGTCCACAGGCACCGTTCGCCTCATAAATGCCGTTTTTTACGCCCATCACGGGGTCATGCAGGAGGAACACCGGATCGGGGGCCGCTATGAAGTGGATGTGTCGATGGACCTCGATTTCGAAGCCGCGGCCCGGGAGGACGACCTGACCCGCACGGTGGATTACGAGCAGGTCTACCGCCTCGTTCAGCGTATCGTTACGGAGAATCGCTTCTACCTCATCGAGAAACTCGCCTACCTGATCGGCGAAGAGGTGCTGAGCGCCTACGGGCACGTGGAAGGGGTCGAGGTGCTCGTCCGCAAACCAAATCCGCCCGTCGGCGGCACATGCGACCGCGCGGAAGCGCTGTATCGCTGCCGGCGCGCCGACTGATCCCCACGAATCCCCCCGGAAGCCGGGTCGTCAGCTATAGCGCTCCCAGGGTCCGGTGATGGCCAGAGTGAGCCCGTCGACCTGGATGTTGACGAAGAGGGTGGACCCGTCGGGGGAGAAGGTCGAGCCGGCGAACTCGGAGTCGCTCAGGGTATTCGCCGCAAACCGTATCACCTCGCCATCCGGCGTGATGCGCAGCAGATGCTGGCTGCCCGGACCGTCCTCGCACACGACGAGATCACCCCAGGGCGATACGGTGAGGTTGTCCGCATTTTCGACGATGGATCCGTCGTTGGGCTCGACGAACAGCTCGAGCGTAGCCGGATTGCGGGATTCCTGGGCCTTGCCCTCGGACGGGCTCGGCGTATACCGCCAGATCTGCCCCTTTTTCTCGCGTCCGCCATTCGTGCAGGCGAAGTAGATCGCGCCGCCGCCATACCACATGCCCTCGCCCCGGGCGAAGCGGGCCGCGCCGGCTTCGAACCCCCGGAAGCGCAGGTCGTCGTTGGGCGCTTCCACGTCGTCCAGATCCACCCATTGCACGGTCTGGATGGATCGGAGCGGGACGGCGTTCGGGTCAGCCTCCGGCCAGTTTCGCGTGTCGAGGGAAGGGCGGTCGACGATGGCCAGCGCCTGGAGCTTGCCCCCGCGGGCCAAGTCGCCGGGCGCGACCGGGATGTAGCGATAGATCAATCCGTCGTGCCGGTCCTCGGTCTGGTACACGATGCCGCTGGCCGGGTCTACCGCGATGGCCTCATGGTTGAAGCGGCCCATGGCCTTGAGGGGAACCGGTTGGAACAGCGCGGGCCTGACCGTCGCCGGCACCTCGAAGTTGAATCCGTGATCTTTCGCGTTCACCTCGCCGGCGCGCTCGACGGTCTCCTCGCACGTGATCCAGCTGTTCCAGGGCGTGGGGCCGCCGGCGCAGTTGCGCTGCGTGCCGGCCAGCGAAAGAAATTCCCGGACGACGGACTGGCTTCGCGTGTCGTACACGAGGGTCGTCGTACCGCCGAGCGACGGCGTGCCGTCCGTCCCGGGGTCGTAGACGAACGATCGGTCGATCCGGGAAAACAGCGCATTGTTTTCGCCATAAGCGCCCATCCCCGGCGTGACATCCACTTCATGATTCCGGACAAGGATCGTCAGGCCGTCAGGGCCCGGAAACGCCGCCATGCCATCGGGGCGCGCCGGCACGACGAACCCGTCGGCCATCGGGTCGCCCGCGCGGGAGATCACCCGGTAAGAGAAGCCTTCGGGGAGATCCAGGATCTGCTGCGGATCGGAGGCCAGATGCGGGGCATACCGACGCTCGGAGAGCCGGGAATCGACATGGAACAGGCGGTGCAGCCCGGCAAAACCCAGCGAAATGGAGCCGGCCTGCTTGAAAAAATAGCGGCGTGAAAACATGTGGGCGTCGTGGTTGAGTGGAATCCGACGGATGCCTGCGCTATCCTGAACGCAGGCAGGGCGACGAAGGGGAATATACACTACGCACCGGGATGGCCGCGGGCGGACCGGGGCGAAAAGGGGTTTTTTAACGATAGCATGATGCGCGTTGCATGGTACGAATGGATCTGAAAGCATGGGGCAGGCTCTGCCGTATGGCGCTCGCCGGGGTTTTTCTTACACTGCCGGCGACGGCCCAGCCGGCGCCGCTGCTTCGCGCGCACGCGCACAACGATTACGAACACGAGCGGCCGTTGCTCGACGCCCTGGAGCGCGGCTTTACGAGCATCGAGGTCGATGTGCACGAGCGCGACGGTGAACTGCTCGTCGGCCACGACGCGGATGACCTGTCGCCGGACCGCACGATCGGGTCGCTGTACCTGGCTCCGATCGCAGACCGCGCCGCCGCGCACCACGGGCACCTGTTCCAGGGCGACGTGCCGCTGCAACTGCTCGTCGACTTCAAGACGGACGCGGCCCCGACCTATGCGGCCCTGGAGCGTATCCTGGAAGCCTACCGGCCACTGCTCACCCGCTACGAGAACGGCGTAGTTTATCCGGGCACGGTCACCGTGGTCGTGTCGGGCAATCGGCCTCGCGAGGCGATGGAGGCGCAGCGCGTTCGCTACGCCTTTTACGACGGCCGGCTGGACGACCTGGACGACAAACCCCACGCGCCGGCCTCACTGATGCCGCTCGTCAGCGCGAGCTGGCGCGACATCGCTCCCACCGGCACCGCGTCACCTGGCCGCCGCGTGCGCCGGCGCATCCGCAACCTCGTCAACACGGCCCACGCCCAGGGCAAAAAGATCCGGTTCTGGGCCACGCCCGAGGATGAAGACCTGTGGCGCCTCCTCTACGACGCCGGCGTGGACTACCTCAATACGGACCGCCTGGACGCGATGAAGGCGTTTATGGAGCTGGAGAGGGAGGGGTAGAGGATTGAAGATCAAGGATTGAAGATCAAGGATCAAGGAGCAAGAAATGCATCCCTTGATGGTCGATCCTCGATCCTTGACCCTCGATCCTTGACCCTCGATCCTTGACCCTCGATCCTTGACCCTCGATCCTTGATCCTCGATCCTTGATCCTCGATCCTACCCCTCGAACCCCGAAAGCTTTCAGCTTTCGGGACCTAGTACAGGAAGCCGAACGACACGGTCAGCACGCGCTTCTCCGCTGAAAACCCGTACGTGCCGGTGAGGACGAAGGCGTCGAACATATCCAGCCATAGACCCCCGCCGTAGCCGGGATGCCAGACGCGGCCAGCGGAAGGGTCGGCCTCGGTCCAGACGCGGCCCACATCGAAAAAGCCGAGCGCGCCGAGGTGCCCGATGGCGATATAGGTGGAGAAGTCGGCGAGCTTGGCGCGCAGTTCGGTGTTGGCATAGGCGCTCGTGCGGCCGGCGAACCGGTTGCTCCGCCAGCCGCGCACGGTGGACCGTCCCCCGATGGTGTTGGCTTCGAAAAACGGGAAGTCGCCGAACAGGTGCGCCGCCCCGACACGGGAGGCCAGCGTGACCTGCGGGGAGAGGGAAGGGGACAGGTACAGCGACCATTCGGAGGCGAGGCGGCTGTAGACGGCGTCGGCGTGGAGGATGCCGGCGTTGAACCGGGCGTCGCTGATCCAGCGCATGCCCTGGCTGGGGTTGGCGGGCCGGTCGGTTTGATCGATCGTGAGCGTGGCGCTCGCGCCGGCGTACACCTGGTCGTCGAAACTCTCCGGCGAAATGCCCAGCTGGGCGATGATCCCGCCCGAGGCATCGGATACTTCCGTGAAGCGAACGTGGCCGCCCACGGCGAGCTGCGCCCCGGGCTCTCCGAAGATCAGCGCCGGCGCCAGCGTGGCCTGCGCGAGCCGGGCCTGGTAGTATTCGGCGTCCGCCACCGTGTTTTGCGTCTCGTTGCCGAGGCCGAAGTAGTTGCGGATGTTGCGCGGCGAGCGGATGCCGGCCTGCAGCGCCACGTCGGTGCGGCCCAGCGCATCCACGAAGAGCCCGTCGTAGAGGACATTGTAGGCCCCGGTCAGCGCCGCGGCGTTCGCAACCAGCCGATGGCTCGCGGCGAACGGCTCCTTGCGGAAGCCGTTCAGCACGATGCGTACGCCGCCGCCGACGTACACCCCGTCGTCGTCGTTGTAGCCGAAAAAGAGCTGGGGCAGGCGGACGTTGTACTGAAAACCGAGCGGGTCGTACGCGTTGACGGCCGGGTCGTCCGAGCGCACGATGCGGGTGCTGCGGCCGGCGTGGGCGACCGTGTTGCTCGCCCGGGTGTCGTAGTACACCGCCTTGACGCCGCCGGCGCGGACGGTAGACCGGTCGTCGAACGTGTCCTCGCCCTCGCCGCCCACGGCGCGGACGGCGATGCCGTGCCGCACATCGCCCGAAAAAACGAACCGGTCGTCGCCGTCGAGCCCGTAGAGGACCACTTCCCGGGTTTCGCTGCGCAGGAAGGTGCGGCGGTACATCTCGGATCGCGTTTCGCCCTTCCGGGTGATCGAGTAGACGACGACTTCCGTGCGCTCGTCGTCGAGCCGATGCACCTCGAAGCGTTCGTGTTTGTTGGATCCGAACAGGTCGACGCGTCGCGCCCCCATGAGGTAGTAGGCCTCGGCGGCGGCTGGCAGGCGGTCCCGCCGGGCCTTGAGCGTCGCCTTGAGCCGCGCGCCGTGGAACGCGACCACGGAGGCGGGCAGGGCGTCGATGCCCTGTTCGATGACGTCGTCCGTCAGGGCCGCCTGGAGCGATTCCGCCTGGGCGAGCCAGACGGCGCGCGAGGCGGGGCCGGTGAGCCGGCGATCCTGGGGCATGCCGTTCATCGTGAGCCCCTTGAGGTTGCCGAAGTCATCCGCGAACTGCTGGAATTTGGGGTCGAAGCCGATCCGTGCAAGCGACGGCAGGACCCCGTCGAACCGGTTGAACGCCCAGTCGCGGTCTTTCGGCACCGGGCGATACAGCTTGCCCTTTCCGTCGGTGTCGTCGAATTCGGCCCAGCGCCACTGGTTCTTGTGCCGGTCCCAGTCGCTCAGCAGGATGTCGAAGAGGCGCGCCCGCACGAAGGCCTCCACGTCGATGCGGTTGTCGTTGTCTTCCTCGATCTCGGCATACATCTTCTGCGCGCTCACCACGTCTTCCGAGCGGCCGACATTCGGGAAATCCGACATGTCCTCGTCGGGCCGGAGCTCGAACATCATGAGCTGCCCCCCGAAGGTCTCCCGATAGACACCCAGCCGCGGGTCGTCGGGCACGTAGACGAGGCGCGGCTCGGAGTGGTAGATGCCGGCGGCCCGCGCGAGCGGTGGAATGGCGAAGGCGCCGTAGGGGTGGATCGACGCGATCTGATCCTGGACGAGGTCGCGCGCCACCGTGTTGCGCAGCGCCTGCGGCAGGGACACCGACGGATCCTTGTCGATGGACCGCAACCCGTACTCTCGCCCGTCGGCGCCCCGGAGCCGGAGTGAAAACGTCTGCATGCCCCCCCCGCGCTTGACGGGAGTCAGGCCGCCCGCTTCGCGGCCGAGATCGAGATAGGGGACCGTGACGGGCAGCGCCCAGATGTCGCGGTTGTGCCGGCCCAGGAGAAATTCGTACACACCTCCACGGACGTAACCCGGGTTGGCCGCCAGCGTGCGGGTGCTGTCCGTGTAGTCCGGGTACGCGTCCGATGCCTGCGCGGGGACTTCGGGGTCGACCGCTTCCCGCGAGGGCCCCTCGACCTCGGCGCGGAACACGAGTTCGCCCTCGGCGCCGTCGGGCTCCCATACCTCCAGCCAGACCGACCCGTCATCGTAATAGTTGAGCGCCGTAAACCCGGTATTCATGTGCGTGAAGGCGGCACCGCCGCCGCGGGCGACATGCTCCGGACGCGCGCCGGCGCCGCTCACGATGTACCGGTGCCGCGGACCCTCGAAGTACTGCAGGCTGTGTTCGTGCCCGGCTGCGTAGATCAGCGATTCGTGCTCGCCGAACGCGCGCTCCAGCCCGGTTCGCATCGCGCGGTAGACCGGATGCGCGAGATCTTGCCGCGATCCGTACAAACGGACGAACAGCGGGTACAGCGAGCCGACGAAGGGGAGCGGGAGATACGCCCGGTCCCACAGCTCGGTCAGCGGGAAGAGGTGGGTCTTGAACGCGTAGCGGCCGGCATGCTGGGCGTTGGAATAGATCGGATGATGCCCCACCACCAGCACATGCTCGTCGTCATGGTCCCGCAAGACCTCGTCGAGTTCGAGCAGCACGTCGCCTTCTTCCTCGACCTCGAAGTCGCCGGCATCGCCCGTGGCGCGTTCGTGCCGCGTGAGCCACCACTCGGTGTCGAGGGCGACCAGCGTGATGGCCGGCGTCAGTTCGACGACCGCCGGCCCGGGGAATCCGTCGTCGGGCAAGAAGGTGTTGCCCCGATCGAGGTACGATTCGATGTACGCCTCCTCACGCGCCAGCGCCGCCCGGCCACCGCGCGCGCTGTTATTCCAGTCGTGATTCCCGGGGATGAAAACCACCCGGCCCGGGAAGTCGCGCACAGCGTCGAGCTGCCGGCGAAGGCGAAGCTCGGCCGTAGACCGATCCGGATGCGTCGAGTCCGGCAGGCCGCAGCAGTAGATGTTGTCCCCGAGAAACACGACGGCGCCGCGTTCGCCGGCCGCATCGAGTTTGGTACCGAGCAGCGGGAGGGGATCGGGATAGCCGTCGCGCGGCGGGCTGCCGGCGTCGCCGATGAGAAACACGCGGTAGGTGATATGGTCATCCGTCAGCGCCGGCGGGTTCGACCGCCAGTCGCGATGGGCGGGGGCCGTATACGGGCGGGCTGCAGTGCACCCTGCGAGGCCGAGGAGCAGGGCGAGACCGAGGCCGGCGGCGCACGAGGTCAGGGCGGAAGTAGGGCGGGTGGGCATGCCGGTCAGCGGGGTCGGAACCGAAGCAGGGTGGCGGGTCCGGCGCCGCCCTCGTTGGAGAGATACAGGGTGCCGTCGGGCATGAAGGCGATGCCTTCGGGCTGGTTGAACGACGACTCGGGAATCGCCACCGCGGCGCGGACGGATCCATCGGGCTCGAGCACGACGATGCTCTTGAGCACCGAGGAGACGACGTACATCAACCCGTTGGTAGGATTGATGGCCAGCGCCGACGGTTTGAACCCGCTGGCGTCGACCAGCGGCGTGAGCGCACCGCGCAGCGCCCGGTTCAGGGGATGGCGATCCAGGTGGGTGACCGCGTCGGGGGTGATGATAAAAGCCGGCTCCTCGATCAGCTTCTGCTGCGTGAGATCGTACGCGTAGATGGTCTTTCGGCCCTTGAGACCGCGCCCCGGATACTCCTTGCACGCGATGAGCAACCGGTTATGAACAGCGTCGAACGCCAGGCCTTCCGTATCGTACCGGCTGCTCAGGTCGGTTTTGATCTTCTCCGCATCGGGGTCGTCGCGCTGCCAGTCGTCGATGCGCCACAGGGTGCCGTTGCTTTCGAGGATGAACAGGCCGTCGGGCGTCAGTTCGATGCCCTCGTAATCGCCGTCCTTTCCGAACCGGGTTTCGCGAACGACTTCGCCTGTCTCGACATTGATCACGAAGAGCCGGCCTTTTTCATCTTGCACGGCGCCGAGGTGGGTGTCGTCGAGCACGGTCAGTCCGGAGATTTCCCGGAGCACGCCCGGCAGTTCGTAGACGGCGTCGGGGTGGTCCAGGTCGTACGAGGCGAACGCCCGGGCCGGCGGGTCTGACGGCCGCGCGAGCACAAGGAGGCCGAGGGCGATCAAGACCGAAAGGTAGTGAGTCATCGTGTCCCGTGTGGGTGGGCGGAGCGGGTGGTTGCCGGTCACGCGCAGGGGCTGCGGTTGGATGGGCCCCGGTAAGATAGTAAATTGGACCGATCCACATCCCGGCGCCACGTGGCGGCCCGCTTGCGGGGGGTCGGGGCCCGAATACCCAGTGAGTTCCAACGCCGGCCGCATCGCGCGCCGCCCACCGTTCCATGCAAGAGAAAAAACGCAAGACCGTCGCATTGGATTCCCGCGACGAAGCACAGGATGCGACGTATCCGGCGTTCGGCGAGCCCGTGCCGGCGGATCCGCCCGACGAAAACGAGGCGGGCGGAGCCGGAAACGGGAAGAAGAAAAAAAAGAAGAAGCAAAAGAAAGGCGACGAAAAGGTCTCCGGTTCCTCCCGGGGTATCGAGACGCTGTTTCGCACGTCGTACCGCACCAACATGGACCTGAGTTCGCTCGCGGATACGAAGGCGAACATCATGATCAGCATCAACGGCATCATCATTTCGATCATCCTGGCGTCGATATCCCCCAAGATCGACGCGAATCCCTGGCTGATCCTGCCGACGACCGTTTTGCTCATCAGTTGCCTCATCTCCATCGTGTACGCCGTGCTCTCGGCCCGCCCCCGGGTGCATAAGCAGACGATCACGCTCGAAGATGTGCGCAACAACACGGCGAACATCCTCTTTTTTGGTAATTATGTATCGCTGAAGGAGCAAGAATACATCGCTGGTATGAAAGAACTGCTTCAGAATTCCGATACCTTGTACGAGCAGATGATCAAGGACATCTACAGCCTTGGCCTCGTGCTGATCAAGAAATACCAGTTGCTGCGCGTCTCCTACACGGCATTCATGTTCGGTTTGATCGCCGGCGTGCTGCTGTTCAATCTCGTGTATCTCTGGGTCGTCTTCTGGCCGACGGGTGCGGCGGGCGCGGTGTTGCCGTGATCAAAACGGGATCGTCTTTTGAGTGAGATATCTGGGCTTTAGTAAACGATAGGTCGTTATGACGGTCAAATTCTGGGGGGTACGGGGTTCCTTTCCCACTCCGCATCCCCAGATGCTTCGGTACGGCGGAAACACGTCGTGCGTGAGCATCGCGCTGGAAGGGGCGATGCTCATCATCGATGCCGGCACGGGAATCCGGCATCTCGGTCGCACCATTTCCGGCTCGGATGAACCGTTGTACATGCTGTTCACCCACCTCCATAACGACCACATCGAAGGATTTCCTTTTTTCCCCCCGCTCTACGACACGCACCACCGCATCCACCTGATCGAATACCGGCAGGGCGCCCTGCAATGGTCGCCGCTCTCCATGCTGGATGGCGTGCATTTCCCGATGCGCCCTTCAGCCGTCATCGCCGAGCACGCGCTCATCGAGGAGGCGGGGCCTATGTTTCTGCGGCGCCACGGCATGGAGGTGGATACCGTGCGCGCCAACCATCCGGGGGGGGCCTACGGCTTCCGCGTGACGCACGCCGGTCGTTCGTTCGTCCACATCCCCGATAACGAACTCAATCCGCCGGACTCGGAAAACCCCGTCCCGTTCGCCGAATTCGTCCGCTTTTGCCGCGGCGCGGACGTGCTCTCGCACGACGCCATGTACACCAGCGACGACATGCCGGCCAAGTGGGGATGGGGACACAGCCAGCTCGATCAGGTCTGCCGGCTCGCGATCGAGGCCGGCGTCCGACATCTCGTGCTGTTTCATCACGACCCGGAACGTACCGACGATGCCATCGATGTGCTGCAGGACCGCGCCCGCGCCCTGCTCCAGCCCCACGGCATCGAGTGCACGGCCGCCTACGAGGGGCTTACCTTTAATCTTGGGCGTTGAGGCCCGAGGCCGCCATGTGCTGGAGCAGCAGGCGGGCATTGGTCTGATTGCGGATGTCCTGGCTGGTTTGCGGCTTCAACACCAGCAACTGCCTGAGGTGGAGGAGTCCGCGTTCGGTGTCGCCGAGGCGCAGATAGGTGGTGGCCAGCTCGTGCTGCACGAACGGAATGAGGGGATCGAGCTCGGCGGCCCGGCATAGCAGCGCGAGGGCGTCGTCGATGGTGGCCTTCGGCAATTCGCCGTAGAAGAGGTGGGCCCACGTCTGTTCCACCCAGCTCAGGCCGGCCAGTTCGCGGTACAGAATCCCCAGCGCGACATAGGGATAGGCAAAATCGGGATCCAGCTCGATGGCGGTCCGGCTCTGGCGTTCCACCTCCCGCGCGAGGGCGATCCGCTCCTTTCCGCCCTTGAACTGCGCCAGGTTGCCCAGCGTGGCCGCCAGCAGAAAATGGGCCTGCGCGCTGTCCGGAAACGATGCCACGAGGCGCTCCGACAGGCTGACGGCCTCCTTGAAGTGGTCTTCCGCCGACCCCGCGCCGCGCTCGGCGAGGGCGTCGAGACCGATGTCGTAGTGGCACCGCGCCAGCGCGCGGGCCAGGGCGAACGGGAGCCGGCCTTCGGACAGGCGCTCCGCCTCGCTGTAGCGATCGAGGGCGCCGAGCGGGTCGTACCGGGCATAGAGCGAGTCGCCCAGCGCCATGGCGCGTTCATAGGCGCCCGCCTGCGCCTGCGCGAACTGCCACGCCGGCAGGAGCGCACACCAGAGCAGGAGGAGGAAAGGTCTATTCGAGGCGAAGCTCCTGGATGCGCAGTTCGGCCTTCTCGAGCCGCTCCTGGCAGCGCCGGACGAGTGCAATGCCCTCTTCATATGTTTTCACCGCCTCATCGATGCCCGGAGGATCGTTCTCGAGGGTTTCTATGATCTGTTCGAGACGTTGAAGGGCTTCCTCGAACGAGAGCGTTTCATGGATCGGGGCTTCGTCGTTGGACATCTCGTGAGCTGGTCTGGTTGCGATCGGGGGGTAGTACCCGGAACGCGGGGAATCGTTCTGCGCGATCTCTTCATGCAGGCGCACCCTCGGGTTTGTATATTCGGCTCGACCGATTGATCGAGCACTCCGAGAGGCCATGGACCTGCATCTACAAGGAAAAACAGCCCTGATAACCGGCGCCAGCCGCGGCATCGGGAAGGCGATTGCGTTGCAACTGGCGCGCGAAGGATGCCGGCTCGTGCTCTGCGCGCGCGACGCAGGCCGGCTGGACGAGGCCGCCCGCGACATCGCATCCGAAACCGGCGCGGACGTCGCCACCGTCGCCGCCGACATCACGAACCCCGACGCCCCGGCGCGCCTCGTCGAGGCGGCCGACAAACGGTTCGGGGGGATCGATATCCTCGTAGGCAACGCCGGCGGCAATCGCCGCAAGTCCCTGGTGGATACGACGGACGCCGACTGGGCCGACATCATCGAGCTGAACCTGATGGGCCACGTCCGCAGCGCCCGCGCCGTCGTGCCTGCCATGAAACGGCAGGGAAGCGGAAGCATCGTCTTCGTCTCGTCGATCTTCGGACGCGAAGCCGGCGGTCCCGGGCTGTCGATCTACAACACGACTAAATCGGCGTTGATCAGCATGGCCAAAATCCTCGCCCTCGAAGTAGCCGGCGAGGGCATTCGGGTCAACACCGTGGCGCCGGGCTCCATCCGTTTCCCGGGGGGCAGCTGGGACAAACGCTGTATCGACGACCCCGAAGGCATGAAGGTCTTCATCGAACAGAACCTCCCCCTCGGCCGCTTCGGCACCGCCGAAGAAGTGGCCGACGTCGTCACCTTCCTGTCCAGCGACCGCGCCAGCCTGATCACCGGCGCCTGCATCACGGTCGACGGATCGCAGTCGAAGTCGCTGATTTGAGGGTAGGTTCGAGGACCGAAGTTCAAGGCTTAAGGAAGCTATCCTCCTTAAACCTTGAACTTCGATCCTCGAACCTATTCAAACGCCATGACCGTGGCCACGAGGCGCCGCTGGCGGTCGTGCTTGCGGTTCCACTGGATGAGGATGGGGCTCTGGTAGGTGCCGTGGATGATGGCCGGCTGCTGGTTCTGCTCCCGGTCGGCGACGAGGAAGCGGACGGACCGTTTCATCTGCAGCGCGCGCGCCGCCTGGGCGGCGAGGACTTTCTGGATGCCGCGCCCGAATAAGGACGTGCTGAGCCCCAGGCGATCGAGGGTGCGGTTGACGACGTGCACCAGATCGTACTTGGCGTAGTTCAGCATCTTGTTCGGCACCGCGCGCGGGTCCTTGAGCATGTGCCAGCCCTTCTGCGCCACGAACCGCATCGGGTTGTGCAGGATCTCGGCGAGATCGTACTGCATGAGCAGCGTTTCGTACTCGTTGACGGTGAGGGCCGCGCCTTCTTCCTCAGGGGCGAGGTTGATCTCGACGCGCCCCTGCTGGATGCCGAGCCGGCGGACCTCATAGTCGAGCTGATCCATCAGGCCGAGCCGCGGATCCTTGAGGTTCACGGAATCGACGCGATGCCCGGAAACCGGCACGATCAGAGGGATGGTGTGGACGGGCACCTCGCGGTTGTAGCCGATCACGGTGGTCTTCCGCCGGCGCTTCGTGCCGTCGCACTCGCCGTCCAGATCCACGAAATACACCGGCATATCGCCCCGGTGCTCGTAGGTGACGCAGTTCTCGAGGCCGGAGCTGATGTAGGTCAGATGGGAGTCGCCGTTGAGGGGCTCGGACAGCTTCTGCTCCTCGGTCAATTCCGTGCGGAGATGCAGCTTGTCGTGGCAGTAGTTCGCGAGCGGGGGGAAAAGCTCCTTGAAGCCGTCGACGTAGGCGCGGACCGAATCCGGGCTATGATTGAGGCGGTCGCAGACGCTTTGCTCGAAGTAACCGGCGGTGGTGTGGAAGGAGCAGTAGAGCGCCTTGTCGTAGGTGCGGAAAAAGTCGGCGTTGTGCTCCTTCAGCCGGCTGGAGATGTCGATGACGTCGAATCGAGACGCCGGCGTAAGCTCTAAGCTGATTTCAGCCATGTGTATCTATCTAAAGGCGAAGATTCGGTGAAGCCTACAGCGAAACCTTCGCAATGTCAACTCTCGGAGCCGCGAAGGCGAGCCGGCCAACGCAGAGTCGCACGGGTGGGTGCCTGCGACCGACGTTCAACGTTACACGGCCGCCAAGGTTCGTGACCATGCGGCAGGCGGGCTTTCGCGTCATCGGGCCGCCGGCGTCTACGCCGGGTCGGTCCCGTCCGTTGCAGTATCGACCAGCCGGGCCGCTTTCTTACCGTCGAAAAAGCGCAAGGTGAGGTCGCCCTCCGGCGCAAACTCGTGCGACGAGAAGATGCGGCGGCCCTCCTGCTCCACGACGGCATACCCCTGCCGAAGGGGGCGCGACGGGTCGAGCAGCGTGAGGCGATGGCGGATGGATTCGAGCCGCGATTGCTGCAGGCTGATCATCCGGGGCGCCGTCCGCTGGAGCCGGCGGGCGTATTCGTCGACACGCTGTTTATGCTGATCCAGCAGATACAGCGGCTGCCGAAAGCCGTACGAGGCGACGAGCGCGCCGAGGCGCTGCCGGCTCCGCTCGATGCGCTGGCGCAGGAGAACGGTCAGCCGGCCCTCCAGGCCGCGCAGCAGGCCCAGCAGCTCGCGCCGGTCCGGCGCGACCAGTTCGGCCGCCATGGACGGGGTGGCGGCGCGGACGTCCGCCACGTAGTCGGCGATGGTGAAGTCGGTCTCGTGGCCCACCGCGCTGACAATGGGGATTTCCGAGGCGAAGATGGCGCGCGCGAGCACTTCTTCGTTGAAGGCCCAGAGGTCTTCGGCCGAACCGCCGCCCCGGCCGACGATGAGCACGTCCGGGCGGAGCGCGTCGCCGGCGGGGATGTCGTTGAAAGCCGTTATGGCCTCGACCACCGACTCGGCCGCGCCCATGCCCTGTACCTGGACGGGGCAGACGAGCACTTCGAGCAGGGGATAGCGCCGTTCGAGGATCGTGAGTACATCGTGCAGCGCCGCGCCGGATCCGGACGTGACGATGCCCACGCGCCGGGGAAACGCCGGCAGGGGTTTCTTGTGCGCGTCGTCGAACAGTCCCTCCGCCGCGAGTTTGGCCTTGAGCGCGGTAAAGGCCTGCTGGAGGGCGCCCTCGCCGCCGAGCCGCATCGCGCGCACGACCACCTGGAGATCGCCCCGGGGCTCGTAGATCGAAGCGCGCCCGTACGCCTGCACGAGCATCCCGTCTTCCGGACGGAAATAGATGGTTCGCGCCTGCTGCTGCCACATTACGCAGCGAACCTGCGCGTCGGCGTCTTTCAGGGTGAAATAACAGTGCCCGGACGTGTGGCGCTTGAAGTTGGACAGTTCGCCTTCCAGGCACAGGTCGCCGAATTCACGCTCCACCTGCCGGCGCGCTTTGGCGATGAATTCGGTAACGGACCATACCGGCGTCCGGCCGGCGGTGAGATCGGGTTCGCTCATGACGTGACGCGCTGAAACAAAAACGGGGAATGGTTCTTTGTGGGATGCAAGATGCGTGATACACGATGGGGGAGCGCTCCATACGTGAGGAGGCCCGTCCTGCATCCCGTATCCTGCATCCATGAAAACTCCCGCAACACCTCAAGCCCCAACCACGGAGGCCATTCTTGGACAAAAAGATACGCGTGATGTTTGTCTGCATGGGGAATATTTGCCGAAGTCCCCTCGCGGAGGGCGTTTTTCGCCATCTCGCGCGCGAGGCCGGCTCCGGCGACGCGTTCGAGATCGCCTCGTCGGGCACGGGCGGCTGGCATGTCGGGGATCCGCCGGACCGCCGCATGCGCCAGACCGCGACGCGCCACGGCATCTCGCTCGACGGCCAGCGCGCCCGCCAGTTCGAGCGCGCGGACTTCGAGCGCTACGACCACATCCTAGCGATGGATGAGGACAACTTGCGTCACCTGGAAGCTCTCAGCCGGCACGACGCGCACCGCGACAAACTCGCGCTCTTCCGCTCCCACGACCCCGAACCGGGCGACGGCAATGTGCCGGACCCCTACTACGGCGGCGACAGCGGCTTTGAGGAGGTGTACCGCATCGTGCACCGCACGGCTGGGGCGCTTCTTCAATCGCTGCGCGATTGAAGAAGCGCGGTTTCAGGTTTCGTGTTCAATGTTCAAGGTGACTTGCCCTGAGAACGCCTGCTGATTGAAGGGTTGGATGTGCAATTTCCTTAAACCTTGAACCTGCTTCATTAAACCCCTTCCAACCCCTTCCCCCATGCTGCACCCCGACATCGTCGTTCGCGACGGGCCCCACGGACAGGGGCTTTTTGCTGCCAGCCTTATCCGCAAGGGCGAAACCACCTGGGAGGCGGATCCCGGATGGGATAGTCCCGACAGGTATTTCACGGAGGCGGAGATCGCAAGCTGGCCTGAAGAGCGCCAGCGGGCGTTTTATTTCCACTCGTACAAGGTCGACGACATCCACTGGGTCGGCGGCGATCAGGAGCGGGATGCGTCGCTTTTGATGAACCATGCGTGCGAACCGAATACCTGGTTCGTATCGGATACCCGGATGGTGGCGATGCGCGACATCGCGGCCGGCGAGGAGATCACGTACGACTACGCGACCAGCCAGGACGAGGACACGCTGTTCGACTGCGCCTGCGGCTCGTCAACCTGCCGGCGACGTGTAACCGGGATGGAGCACCGGGAGGCGTGGTTCGCCGAGCGGTACGCCGGCCACACCTTGCGGCACATCGCCGAAAAAATGGCGCGCGCCGGCCATGTCGCTACCTGACGCGCTCATCGACACCCTGACGGCAATCACCGGCCCCCTTCGCGCCACGCATCCCGTCGGGGGCGGCTGCATTGCGCAGGCGACGTTTCTTGAGGCGGAGCGGGGAGATTTTTTTCTGAAATGGGGCCAATCGCCGGTCGGCGACACGTTTGCCGCCGAGGCGGCCGGCTTAAACGCCCTGGCCGGAGCCGGCAGCTCGCTGGTCGTCCCTTCCGTCGTGGGAATCGGATCCCCCTTGGCATCCCTGCCCGGTTTTCTGTTGCTCGACTGGCTCGTGGAGGGCCCATCCGGCCGGACCGCATCGACGGCGCTGGGACGCGGGCTCGCTGAGATGCACCGCGCGACCGCCGACCGATACGGGTTCGATTCCGACAATTTCATCGGCCGGCTCCCGCAATCCAATGGGTGGATGGCGCGTTGGCCCGATTTCTTCCGGGAGCGCCGGCTGGCCCCCCAGGTCGCGATGGCCAGGGAAAATGGCCGGTGGCAAAGCGCCTGGAATGCGCCACTCAATTCGCTGTATAGCCGGATCGACGACCTCATCCCGGCGCATCCGCCGGCTTCGCTGGTGCACGGCGACCTCTGGCAGGGCAATGCGCTCGCCCTGGCGGACGGTCGGGCCGCCCTGATCGATCCCGCGGTCTACTTCGGGCATCGGGAAGTAGACCTGGCGATGTCTGAGCTGTTCGGCCGGTTCGATCCGGGCTTTTACGCGGCCTATGCCGAGGCATGGCCGCTGGAGGCGGGCTATCCGGAACGGCGCGACCTCTACAACCTCTATCATCTCATCAACCACCTGAACCTGTTCGGCGGCGGTTATGCGGGTTCGGTGGCGGCCATCCTGCGCCGCTTTAGCTGACCGCCGGCGCGAGGATCACCTGCTCGATGAACGCGTCCGCGTCGGTCAGATCCTCCAGCAGGAGATCCGGGCCGTGCGCGACGAGCGTATCCCGCGTGTGGTGTCCCGTACACACGGCGACGGAAAACACATTGAGCGACCGGCCGCAGAGGATGTCGTGTTTGGTGTCGCCGATAATCACGATGTCCTTTCCGGCATAACGCCGGCTCGTGTGCGCCTCGGCGCGGTCGAGTGCGAAGGGGGCGAGCTGGTACCGGTCGTGGTGATCGCTGCCGAAGGCGCCGAACGGAAAGAAGTCCGCCAGCCCGATGCCGCCGATCTTGATGTAGGCCGTGGGCTGGAGGTTGCCGGTCAGGAGCGCCAGCTGCACGTCGTCGCGCTCCGCCAGCCGCTCGACGAGCGAACGCACCCCCGGCAATTCCCGGGTGTTCTCCGGGGTAAACGTTTCGGTAAACACCTCCACGAACAGTTCCAGCGTCCTCGGGAGCATTGCCTCCGCTTCCTGCTCCGTGAGACCGTTCAGCACCAGCACGTCGCGCATGATCTGGGGATCCGTCCGCCCCGAGAAGTCGACGCCCTGGGTGGTAACCGGGCAGCCGATCAGCTGCTCGATGCTGCGTTCCATCGCCTTGCGGCCCGTGCCGCGCGTGACCAGCATGGTGCCGTCGATATCGAAAAGAAGTAGTTTCATCCTGGAAAGGGTCGATTGAGTGTGGCGACGGAATGCCTGGACCGGATGATTAGGGTCTGGGAACCCGAAAGGCCATATTCTAATCAGTTAATTGGACTGCGATCAAGTTCTTGAAGGGCCTCACGAGCGCTGGAAGTCCAAGTTTGTGATCAGCTCGACATTGATAGCCCTTCTTCGTAGTGGGTAAGCGATGTAGCGTGAGAGCAATGCGGTGAGCGACTTTTCAACGAGATCTGAGTTCTCATACTCATTTCGATCCCCTTCTGAGAACAAGCCGAGTACAGCTTGCCCAACGGCTAATGCAAGAGACGGATCACTTGCAGTATGTGGTGCGATTGTGTCCACAAAGTGATTCTGCGGTCAGTCGCAAGGAGGACGCCAGAATTCATAAGAATAATGTCAATCAACGTTCGTGTCTCTGCTGTCAGTGGTCGATAGTTTTCATTCCGGGAACGTTGGAAAACGCGCCTTGGCACTGCCTGTAGGTCTTTGTCTGGATATGTGGCCGCACTAACCAATACGTCCAAGGCGAGTTGTGAGCTGTGAGACCAGAAGTATGCTGCGGCATAGGCAGGCGGAGGAGGCAACACCCGGGGGGAACGCCCTCGTGAATGACACCCGAATTCGTGTCTCTGCTTCAGGGTCTTCGGTCCCCACAAACAAGACAAAAAGTAGCTCACCGTACGCCTGTAAGGCGTTCCTTGTAAGGAGACTATCCACTTGGTCCAACCAGGCGTAAGCAATTGAGCGAGGTAAATGATCAAGTGACAAGGCGAAACCAACCAAGCCTTCAGGTCGGTCTAATGCAGTCAGTGCCTGCGACAATATGGAGCTGACGATCTTGGTTGACCGTTCAAGGGCTTCCTGCCCCGGTTCAATAAAGAGATTGAGTGATAAAGACAAGGCTTTCGCAAACGTATATGGCCCAACATCGCCATCTAACAAGCGTTCAGGAAAGCGGAAAATGTACCATAAGCGGTTCGGACGCCCAAACTGCCAACCGCGTAGGCTCGCAAAATACGTCCTCTACCTTCACTCTCGGACGAAAGGCGGTGGCCGAACAGCAGAGGAGCGCTCCGATCGAGATTCGGATCGTAGATGGTGGACGGATCATCGTCCTTCGCCTCCCCAGAACCATCCTTCGAGGATTGCAAGGATGTCGTCAGAAAGACCCAATGGGACGGTCGCCAGTGCGCGTGTGGCACAGTCTCGAAACCTTGACGAGTCGAAACCTCGACCAATCAAATCAGCGACAGTTGCAGGAAGTTCGATTTCTGGCATGTTCGGCCCAATGATCCCTGTCCCTTCCCAATTCCGTCGAGGGCCGCAGCCACCGATAGATCGTGCTGTGGTTGGGCAGTCGACCTGATCAAAGTATCAACTCGCAAAGGGTTGGCTTTGACGAAGTCACCGAATGCTAACGCAAGTTCCTCTTTACCACCTACGTTTTCATTTGTGCTACTACATTACCATATCGTCTAGCCAGAAGGGATCCTTGACCGGCTAGAGATTCATCAATTGCCTCGATCAATTCCGAATCGCTCAACTCCGCCATCGCTTTCTGCAGAAATCGGAGAGCGTAATTGCAGAAGAAGCCAGTAATGGCCTTTCTTCGATAATATCTGGCATCGATGCTTCCAAGTGGAGCGCTCATCAATAAATCCTGCACTCGCAATCAAGCGATTGAGTAGGGAAGTCGAGTTATATTCAAAATGGACTCTCTATCCGCTGGAGCGACTTCATCATTAATTGGAGGTTCTAGATGACGAACCACATCTTCAAGACGAAAAAGGCTTGCTGTATCTAGATGAGGCGTAAGATAATAATAAGGGTGCGAGTTGCTCCCAACTTCAGAAAACCATTCTCAACCAGAGCGAAGGCGCATGTCTCCGGTAAAGGTACTCCAACACAGCAATAGGGTGAGAAGCTGCTACTTCAGCAAACATAAGAACCTGATGTTAGGGTTCGGTCATCAGTCTGAAGTCGTTCTGCGATTTTTAGGAAGTGATCAGGGCTTGCACTGGCGATAGAAGCCATAATTTGGCCGGCAACGCCGTCGAAATTTCCTGGCCGCTTCTTCGGGGTTGCTAAACTGAAAGGAATAAGTTTTTCGATAGCGGCCGTTTGAGGGTGACGAAACAAACGTATCTTCCAACAACGCCTTCTCAAACCATGGCCAGACGATTTCTACGAAGCTTTTCAGTTGCTACGCTAATCTTTCCGATCACAAGAGCCCATTGATGCCAGCTTTCAACCACATGTCGTCACGCTGACATTAAATAATATCGTTGCGCCTCGCTTGAAACCGAAGCCGATTCGTCAGTCACATTGTCAGTTGAATTCTTTGATCTACCAAAACGGTGGGCGATATTTGTCCACCTTGCTGCACTCTCTTCTGCGCGTAAAGCCTCAATGAAATCGGTGTCAAGTGCTATGCGAAGCGAACGAAATGCAGAGGTTATATCACCGCGAAGGAGGCTTCAACTGCGAGATGTCGCTGAGGGTTACCTAGTCTTGGCAATATGGGCTCAACAAGCCCTGGCGACTTCTGGCCACCAAGCAGGTATATCGTCCAGGGCCCGAAAGTGACAGGAAATCATTCTGGATTGGAGAGCCAGTATGCTGATACAAGTTCGAGAATTTCTTGTCCGTTTCCCCTTTTTGCGGCTTGAGTGAGGATGCCTAGCACTGAATGAGAGCAGTCTGGAATGGTTTACTCATCCATCGTGAGAGTGTCCCATTGGTGTAGATCTCGAACCAGCCGGGGCTGTGGGCCATAAGGGAAAAACCGCTTGGCTTCATGGTCGTCTGCAAATAATAACCGAGCGCTGCCACTTCGTCGGTTGTTGGGTTCCATTGGCGAGCTAGATACTCTTTTACGAGGGACAGAATGTGCTCTCAGGAAGCCTCCATACAATAAATCGTTAAGTACTCGAGGGATATTGTTTCGACCGAGATTCTCGTAGAGAGACAAGTGCAGAATAGAAGTACTGGACGCACAAACAACCCATGCTGGCGGTCGCGTACATGGTTGATGAGTGAATCAGGATCTCTTACGAACGATCCGGGCTCCGGGCAAACTCGAATAATGTCTGATGCCTGAAACCTATGTGTACGTCCTTCGGGTTCGTATACCAGAATATCTGCCTGAATCAATTCGGAGAGCGACTCTGAATAACTATCGAAAATCGCTGATGGCGCCAACAACTCCTGTGTTTCGAGCAAAGCTGAACGATTCTTTCAATCAGTTCGATACGACGCTCAGCATTTTTTCCCTGTACGATCATTCCATAGAGCTTCATCACAAAGCATACCATGATTTAAACCTGTCCTTTGCGAGCCACAGTCAAGAAAACACCCAAATAAAATGGCACGCAAAGTATCTCGCGTACGACAGAACTCATTTTCATCGGATCGTGTCCATTGTCAGTAAGTATCCGGTGAAACGGCTTTCCACTCGAATGGCGGGAGAAGAACTACTTCTGTAAAAGCACTCTGGAAGCGCACATCCGCCGAGCGTTCGAAAGGCCGGCACAGTCGCGACGATGTGTATCCCAGGAACATCGCGGATGCGATAACAAGGTCGAGTATTGCATTTAATCTCTCGGACCAGTCAGTTATGCTCGAACGGCATCAAGTTGATCGAGAAGTACAACTATGGGCTCTTGTTTTGCGAGACTCCGCAGTGATGTTACCAATCCACCTGGTAGACCGCGGACCAAAATCATCCCTCACAATATTAGTTGGCAGGATATCAGCCTTCAATGCTAGGAGAGTGTTTCCATCGTTACTCAGTTTGCTCCTAGCTCCGCCAGCAATGAAGATTTTCCAGTCCTGGCAACCCTTCAATGAATTGTTACTGTGGAAGGTAAGATTTTTAATCGGTCAAGGGCAGGCCAGGACTGTGCGTTCGATGCACGTCTTCCGTCTGGCAAAGACCTCATGGGTTCAAAGAAGGCAATGAGGCGGCTGCCATTCAGTTCTTTGACAAGAAAACCATCTGATCGGGCATAGCGTGGACTGGTCTTCAGTCTGCCACTTAAATTGTTGGAATCTTCTTCAAGCGTGCTCGGAGCTCTTGATGTCTACCTTTTTGTCTATCATGAACTCCGGCACCACCCTCTCCCATTCAATAGTGTTTTACGGACCTCCTTATTGAAACAAACCGACGATCTTTTGGCCGCTTTAGCCTTTCTGATGGACCTTGTCCACCAGGCGACATGTGCCCTTCGACAAGTCGCTCACTCATTTGTCCTCATCTGTTTCTTTCCTGCTTAACCAGACATCAGGCAAAAAGCCAGAGCCGGCCGCTATCTTCCCAGGAAGTCATCACCTGCAGTCTCCATGCCTGGCAGTGCCTCGCTTTATTTTATAGCTTTTTGGCATTTTAGCGCCAAATTGACCGGATCCGAGAATTGAGATTTGAATGCTTTGAACGCCGGCGTGATTAATACTTTGTCAGCTATTCCGCAGCTGCGGTATTCCGCATTTCTAAGGATACCTATTGAAGAAAATGGATCGAGCATGATCAGAAGGAAGCAGGTTTGCCCATTCCGTCTGCATGCGAGCAACTCCTGATTTGAAAGAAACAACTTTTACGAAAAAGTCGATCCTGAATAACAGTGGATCATAATCGAATTGCAGACCCTGTGCAAATAAAATTATAGTAATGCGATTTCGCTTGAGCCGTAAAAAGAAAACGCAGGGGCGCGTCAGCCATTCTCACGCCCTGGGCTGATCCTGTCCGGCTCATGATGACCGGCCTTTTGGGGGCGTCTGATGCGAGTCTCATCTTGCTCCATCACAAACCCAGACCCCTCCCTGATCCTCGTGGCGGATTTCGTCGACAAGCCACTTGCCTTCGCGGCATACAGCCTGTTCGGACAGTTGACGACCAGCGCATCGGTCGCCCCGATGTTGCGGTAGGCGTGCACACCACGCGGGCGGGACGGTGACGATCACCAGTTGGCTCACCGAATATCGTTGACGTTGGCATGGTACTCGGTGGTCGTTCCTCGTGCGTCCACCGACCAGCGGAACGGCTGTAAAACAAAGAAGCGATCAGCCAGCGACATGTTTCGATGCAGCCGCCGGTTGCCGGCAGGTCAGCGAGATAGCCTCTCGCCGAGGTGGAAGTCGCCGGCGTTATCGTGCGAAAGCCGCCAGCCAGCCTTTCGGGATCGGCGTTCTTCCCGGGCAACGGTGCGGTGAACCTGCAGTAGTTCGCGCGTCGGTCAGGATGATCAGGATCGCCTAATGGATGCACTTTCGCGAACCAGTAAACTGACGTTGTTGCTGCCGCAAACGGTCACTGGTCACTTGTTTTGCTTTGCAAACGGTCACTGAGTCACTTGTTTGCTTTGCAAACGGTCACTGGTCACTTGTTTGCTTCACCAAACGGTCATTGGTCATTGTTTGCTTCGCAAACGGTCACTGGTCATTGTTTGCTTCGCAAACGGTCATTGGTTGTTGTTTGCTTCGCAAACGGTCATTGGTCACTTGTTTGCTTTGCAAACGGTCACTGGTCACTTGTTTGCTTCGCAAGCGGTCATTGGTCACTTGTTTGCTTTGCAAACGGTCATTGGACACTGGTCATCGGGAGTGCTTGATGCTCGGGGGGACCTGCGACCACACCCAGTGACCGATGACCAGTGACCATTTTCTGACCAATGACCAGTGACCAACACGCCACGTTCCAGCCTTCCGCTGCGCCCCGTCATCCAATCTCCGGCGTGTCGATAAGGGCGACGGCGGCGTCGATCTCGTCTTGCGTGAGGGAGTGGCGTTCGAGTTTGCCGGCGAAATAGGCTTCGTAGGCGGACATGTCGAAGTTGCCGTGCCCGCACAGGTTGAACAGGATGACGCGCGGCTCGCCGGCTTCCTTCGCCGCCAGGGCTTCCTTGATGGCGACGGCGATGCCGTGGTTGGCCTCGGGTGCCGGGATGATGCCTTCCGCCTTCGCGAAGGCGATGCCGGCCTCGAAGGCTTCGAGCTGGTCGACGGCGTCCGCCTCGATCAGGCCATCCTTCAGAAGCTGGCTGACGACGACGCCGGCGCCGTGGTAGCGGAGTCCGCCGGCGTGGATCTTCGCCGGCACGAAGGTATGGCCGAGCGTGTACATCGGGAGGAGCGGGGTCATGCCGACGGTGTCGCCGAAGTCGTACCGGAAAACGCCGCGCGTGAGCTTCGGGCAGCTCGTCGGCTCCGCGGCGATGCAGCGGATCGACTTGCCTTGCGTCAGGTTGTGGCGCAGGAAGGGGAAGCTGATGCCGGCGAAGTTGCTGCCGCCGCCGAACGGCGCGATGACGACGTCCGGCATCTCACCGGCCATCTCCATCTGCTCCTGGGCTTCGAGGCCGATGACCGTCTGGTGCATCAGCACGTGGTTCAGCACGCTCCCGAGCGAATATTTGGTATCCTCCCGCATGGCGGCCTCCTCGACGGCCTCCGAGATCGCGATGCCGAGGCTGCCCGGGCTGTCGGGGTCCTGCGCGAGGATCGTGCGGCCGGCCTGCGTGCGATTCGTCGGGCTGGCGAAGACGTTGGCGCCCCACGCGTTCATCATCATCTTGCGATAGGGCTTTTGCTCGTAGCTGATGCGCACCATGTAGACGTCGCATTCGATCCCGAACAGCTGGCAGGCGAAGGACAGCGCGCTGCCCCACTGGCCGGCGCCCGTTTCGGTCGTGATGCGCTTGACGCCTTCCTGCTTGTTGTAGTAGGCCTGCGGGACGGCGGTGTTGGGTTTGTGCGAGCCCGAGGGGCTGACGCCTTCGTATTTATAATAGATGTGTGCCGGCGTATCGAGCGCCTTCTCGAGTCCGTGCGCCCGGTGCAGTGGCGTCGGACGCCATTTCTTGTAGATGTCCTGCACCTCGTCCGGTATCTCGATCCACGGGTCGCCGCTCACTTCCTGCATGATGAGCGCCATGGGGAAAAGCGGCGCGAGCGCGTCCGGGCCGATGGGCTCCCTGGTGCCGGGATGGAGGGGGGGAAGCGGCTTGTTGGGCATGTCCGCCATGATGTTGTACCAGGCGGTGGGGAGGCGTCGCTCGTCGAGGAGGAATTTGGTCTGTGCCATCGTCGTCGTTGGTCAAACTGCGGGTAGGGTTGCGCCGGCGAATATACGCACGTCGACTGGGAGAAACAGGGGGGATTGAGGGGGGAGCGGAGCGCCTGCCGAAAACTCACCCCAACTCCTCATACACCAGCTCCCGCGCCAGTTCGTTGGCCTCGTGCCAGCCTTCGAGCGTGCCGGCATCGCCCCACCAGCCCTTCAGGACGCCGTGCGTCAGCCGGCCCTGGCGGACGTACGCGCTGCTCACGTCGCTCACCTCGTATTCGCCCCGCGCACTCGGCTTGAGGGCGCGGATGATGTCGTACACGCCGGCGTCGTAGAAGTAGATGCCCGTGACGGAGTAGTTGCTCGGCGGATCGGCCGGCTTTTCGATGATCTCGACGATGCGGCCGTCCTCAAACCGCGGCACGCCGTACCGCTCGGGGTCGTGCACCTGCTTGAGGAGGATCCGCGCGCCCCCGCCGTCCCGGGCGAGCTGTTCGCGGTAGGCCTTCACCTCGTCGCCGATGTCCTCGGCCAGGATATTGTCGCCCAGGATCACCAGAAAAGGGTCAGAGCCGGTGTAGATCTCGCAAAGCGCCATGGCCTGGGCGATGCCGCCGGGTTCGTCCTGCACGCGGTAGGTGAGGTCGAGTCCGAGCGATCGCCCGCTGCCGAGGAGATTGACCACATCGCCCATGTGTTCGGGGCTGGTGACGATGGCCACCTCGCGGATGCCGGCGCGGCGCATCCGCATCAACGGATGGTAGATCATCGGGTACCGGCCCACGGGGAGGAGGTGCTTGTTCGTGACCTTGGTCAGCGGATAGAGCCGGCTGCCGGTCCCGCCGGCGAGGACGACGCCCTTCAAGGAATGGTTCAAGGGTGCAGGTTCAAGGTTTAAGGACCGATAGGGTATCGTTTAGAGGCGGCGAGGCTACGGTTCGTTGATCCTTAACCCTTGAACCTTGATCCCGCCACAGCGCCGGACATCCTGTCCGGCGCTTCCTTGTTCGCACAAGTGGTCGCTCCGTTCCATTCCGGTTGATTTCTGGCAGGACAACGCGTAACCTCGAAGGCCCAACCGACCCCGCATCCCGATGTCTGCCCTGATCGGTCTTTTTACCATCGTAGCGCTCCTGGCCGTCATCATGACGCGCCGGCTCTCGCCGCTCGTGGCCCTCATCGTCATTCCCATCGCCGCCTCGCTGCTCGGCGGACACGGGCTTGAGACGGGCGCCTTCATCACGAACGGCATCAAGAATCTCGCGCCGGTGGTGGCCATGTTTGTTTTTGCCATCCTGTTTTTCGGGGTGCTGACGGACGCCGGCCTGTTCGATCCCGTGATCGGCCGCATGCTGCGCGCCGTCGGGGCGAGGCCGGCGTGGATTGTGCCGGGAACGGCCTTGCTGGCGGCGCTCGTTCACCTCGATGGATCCGGTGCGGTCACGTTTCTGGTGGTGATACCGGCCATGCGGCCGTTGTACGATGCGCTGAAACTGGACCGCCGGCTCCTCGCGGCGGCGGCGGCGATGGGGGCCGGCGTGATGAACATGGTGCCCTGGGGCGGTCCCACGATTCGGGCTGCCTCGGCGCTGGATGTGCCGGTGATGGAGATTTATGCGCCGATGCTGCCGGCGCAGGCCGCAGGGCTCCTCGCCATGCTGGGTCTGTGTTATTACCTCGGGCGGCGCGAAGGCCGCCGGCTCGGAATCGGCGACGCCGTCGAACCGGTCTCGCTCCCCGCGATCCCCGACGACGCCGCAGCGCTCCGACGGCCCGGAAGGTTCTGGATCAACGCCGCCCTCACCGTGCTGGTCCTGGGCTCGATGGTCTCCGGCAAGGTGCCGCCGGCCGTCAGCTTCATGGTGGGCGCCGCCCTTGCGCTCACGATCAACTACCCGGACCTCGCCCTCCAGCGGCAGCGCGTGGATGCGCACGCCAGGGCGGCGTTGATGATGGCGAGCATCCTGCTGGCCGCCGGCGTCTTCACCGGCGTGATGCAGGGATCGGGGATGCTCACTGCGATGGCAGAGGCCGCGGTAGGGTATGTGTCTCCGGGTCTGGCGGTGCATATCCCGGTGGCGCTCGGCGTGATCTCGATGCCCCTCAGCCTGCTTTTTGACCCCGATTCGTTCTATTTTGGGGTGCTGCCGGTCGTTTCGGGGGTGTCGGGGTTGCTCGGTGTGCCGGATGCCGCCGTCGCGCAGGGCGCGCTCCTCGGGCAGATGACGACAGGATTTCCCGTGAGCCCCCTCACGCCGGCGACCTTTCTGCTGGTCGGCCTCGCCGGCGTCGAGCTGGGCGACCATCAGAAATTCTCCATTCCCTTGCTCTGGGGGCTGTCTCTCGTGATGACCGCCGCCTGCATCGTCTTCGGCATCTTCAAGGTTTGAGCGATGCATAGCGGAAAACAAACGCGAAAAGACGCGGTGCGTCTGGGGTCCGGGGCCGGTTATGCGGGAGATCGCATCGAGCCGGCCGTCGAACTCGCCGAAAAGGGCGGCATCGACTATCTCGTTTTCGAGTGCCTCGCCGAGCGCACCATCGCGCTGGCGCAGCTTGCCCGCCGGCGCGACCCCGCATCGGGGTACGACCCGCTTCTCGAACGGCGGATGCGCGCCGTGCTGCCGGCTTGCGCGTCGCGTGGCATCCGCATCGTCACCAACGCCGGCGCGGCCAACCCGGTCGCCGGCGCAGAAGCGGTCCGGCGCGTCGCGGCCGCGCTTGGATTGGGCAGGCTCCGGATCGCCGCCGTGACAGGCGACGATGTCCTGCAGCAACTCGACCTTGTGCAGGACCTGATCCTCGAGACGGGCGAGCCGCTGGCGGTCCTCGGCGATCGCATCGTGTCGGCCAACGCGTACATCGGCGCGGCGCCGATCGTCGAGGCCCTCGCCGCGGGCGCCGACGTCGTCGTAACCGGCCGGGCCGCCGACCCGGCGCTGTTCCTCGCGCCCCTGATCCACGAATTCGGATGGGCGATGGACGACTGGGCGCACCTCGGCCGCGGCACGCTCGCCGGCCACCTGCTCGAATGCGCCGGCCAGATCACCGGCGGCTATTATGCCGATCCAGGGTACGACGAGGTCACCGATCTTGCGCGACTCGGCTTCCCGATCGGGGAGGTAACACCGGATGGCGCGATCGTCATAACCAGCGTGCCGGAATCGGGCGGGCGGGTCACCGAGGCCACCTGCAAGCAGCAGCTGCTCTACGAAATCCACGATCCCGCCCGGTACGCCACCCCCGATGTGCTGGCCGATTTTTCGCAGGCGACGGTGCGGGAAATAGCCCCGGGCCGCGTGCAGGTCGACGGCGCCTCAGGCCGGCCAAGACCGGATCGCCTCAAAGCGAGCATCGGATACCACGATGGCTTCATCGGCGAGGGGCAGATATCCTACGCCGGCCCCGGCGCCGAGGCGCGCGGCCGGCTGGCGCTGGAGATCGTCCGCGAACGGCTGCGGCTGACCCGGGTCGACGTGTCGGAAACGCGTTTCGAGCTCATCGGCATCGATGCCCTGCATGGCGCCGAGCGGTCTGCCGGCTTCTCGCCCTATGAGGTACGTGTCCGCGTGGCGGGCCGGGCGACGCAGCGGGAGGCGGCGGAGCGGCTGGCAAACGAGGTCGAGACGCTGTATACCAACGGCCCCGCCGGCGGGGGCGGGGTGGCGAAGTCGGTGCGCGAAGTCATTGCCGTAGCCTCGACGCTCATCCCGCGGGAGCGGGTCGCGACGGCCGTTCACTACCTGGAGGTTTGATGATGCAGCTGCGAGAAATCGCCCACGCCCGCGCCGGCGACAAGGGGCGGACATCGAATATCGCCGTTTTCGCCCGCCGGCCGGAAGACTACCCGCGCCTGCTGCGCGAACTGACGGCCGAACGGGTCAGGGCCTTTTTCGGCGACCGCGTCCGAGGCTCCGTCACCCGCTACGAGGTCCCGACCCTCCATGCGCTGAACTTCGTCCTCGAAGAAGCCCTCGAAGGCGGCGTCACCCGTTCCCTGGCACTGGATGCCCACGGGAAAAGCCTGAGCTCGATGCTGCTGGGGCTGGAGCTTTAATCACAAAAAAATTATGTCATTCCGAGCAGTTCGCCGGCCCACCGTCGAGCGTCGCCGAGGGACCTCCCGAATGCAGCAGGGCGCTGCTCGGAATGACGAGATGGTTGGATTGCCATGACCTTGCACCGCACCGCGTTATTCCTCATTGTCAACCTGCTCCTGGGTACCGGCACCCTGAACGCCCAGATTGTCCGCCTGGAGATCCGGGAGCGTATCACGCCAGCACCCGAAAACCCCGGCTACGAGAAGCTTGTCGGGCGCGCGTTCGGCGAGGTCGACCCTTCCGACCCGCGCAACGCCGTCATCACCGATCTGACGCTGGCGCCGCGAAACGAAGCGGGCCGCGTCGCCTATGCCGCCGACTTCATCCTCCTCAAACCCATCGACCTCTCCCGGTCCAATGGGATCCTCCACTATCTCGCCCCCAATCGCGGCCGTGCGATCCCCGCGCCCGATTCGGTCCTTATGGCGCAGGGGGTCTCGTTCCTCTGGGGCGCGTGGCAGGGGGATGTGCCGACCGGGGGGAATCGGCTCACGCTGGACGTCCCCATCGCCCGTCGTGCCGATGGGTCGCCGGTGACCGGCCCGGTGCGCGTCGAGTTCGTCGGGCTGCCCGGACCGCCCCGGCCCGAGATGCCGCTTCAGGGCAACTATTTCAACGCCGGCCAGATGGCCTATCCGCCTGCCCGGCCGGACCATGCGGGCGCCGTGCTGACCCGGCGCGTCAGGGAAACCGATGCACGCCAGTTCATCCCCAACGACCGATGGGCGTTTGCCTCATGCGATACCTCAACCCACCCGTTTCCCGGGATACCGGATGAAGAACACGTCTGCCTCGAAGGCGGCTTCGAGTCCGACTACCTCTACGAACTCGTCTACGAAGCCCGCGACCCGCGCGTGCTGGGGTTGGGACTGGCCGCGATCCGGGACATGGTGACCTTCTTCCGGGGCCGGACATCCGCGGCGGCCGGCGACCCGAATCCGCTCGGCGCGTCGATCCGCTTCGCCCTGGGCGCCGGCGTGTCGCAGTCCGGCAACCTGATGAAAACCTTCGTCCACCTCGGATTCAATGAATCGCTCGACGGCCGGCGGGTGTTCGAGGGGCTCTTCCCGCTCGTCGCCGCGCGGCAGACGAACATCAACATGCGTTTTGCCGTCCCGGGCGGCGGTGGCGGCGTCCGGGCTGACCATCGGGCGTTCGGGCAAAGCTCGGCGCGCGGTTTTGCGCCCGACTATCACGACGACATCCGCGGCACCACGGGCGGGATCTTCACCCGGTGCGCGGCTTCCGACACCTGCCCGAAGACGTTCCTCGGCCTGAGTGGCTCCGAGTTGTGGGCGCTCCAGGGGTCGCCGGCGCTGACCGACGCCTATGGGACGCGCGACCTCGTTCAGCCCGAGGATCTCCGCATCTATTATTTCGCCGGCACCCAGCACGGCACGTCGCCCGTGTCCTGGAATCCGGCCATGACGGTCTATCCCGCCGGCGTCGAATCCACGTTCGATCCGATCGTGCGTGCGCTGTGGCAGCGGCTGACCGCCTGGGTGCTGGACGGGACGCCGCCGCCGTCCAGCCGCGTGCCCCGCGTCGGAGACGGTACGCTCGTGCCGCCCGAGGCGCTCGGGTACCCGGCCATGCAGGGCGTGTCGTTTCCGGTGCAGGGCGAACCGCAACCGGTGCCGGCGTTCGCGTATCTGGCGCGCTACACCAGCCTCGGCCTGCTGGACTTCGGGCCCCGCTTCGACGAGCCGGACGAGAGCGGCATCGCGGATGTGCTTCCGCCGGCCTATCTGGGGAAAGATTATGCGATCCTCGTCGCGGCCGTCGACGCCGACGGCAACGAGGTGGCCGGCATTCAGCCGCCCGGCAACGCGGCCCCTCTGGGCACGAATCTGCCCTACAGCTATGGCGCCCGCCTCGATCTGGGTGACCTCTTCTGGCTGAGCGGCACCTTCATCCCGTTTCATGAAACGAAAGCCGGCCGGCTGGCAGCCGGCGACGAGCGGCTTTCGCTCGAGGAACGGTATGGCGATCACGCCGGCTACGTCGAGGCCGTGCGCCGCGCCGTACAGACGCTGGTTGATCAGGGGTTCATGCTGCCCGATGACGCCCGCCGCACGATCGCGCAGACGGAATCCAGCGATGTGCTTAAATGAGAGCCGCAGCTGCTTCGAGTCCGCCGGCTACGCGGTCGGCTCGCAGGCCGGGGCTTGCGACCAACTACCGCCCGTGGTATTGCCTGAGGTAGTAGTCGCGGTAGGATTGATCCACCACTGCCGACAGCCAGTGCTGGTTCTCCAGGTACCAGTCGACCGTCCGCCGGAGCCCGGTTTCGAGGGTGTGGCGGGGTTTCCATCCTAGGGACCCGGTGAGTCGGGTGTGGTCCATCGCGTAGCGGAAGTCGTGTCCGGCGCGGTCCTTGACGTAGGTGATCAGCGCCTGTCCCGTGCCGGCCGGCCGGCCAAGGCGCTCGTCCACCAGATCCAGCAGGAGTCGGACCAGTTCGATGTTCGGCCGCTCGCTGTCGCCGCCGATCGTATAGGTCGCGCCGGTTTCGCCGTGAAACAGGATGGTTTCGATGGCCTCCGCGTGGTCCTCGACATACAGCCAGTCCCGCACGTTCGTCCCCTGGCCGTACACCGGCACCGGTTTATCGTGCAGGGCGTTCAGAATAAACAGCGGGATGAGCTTTTCAGGAAACTGGTAGGGGCCGTAGTTATTCGAGCAATTCGAGAGGACGACGGGGAGATCGTACGTGTGATGGTACGCCCGCACGAAGTGGTCCGATGCCGCCTTGGAAGCCGAATACGGCGAGCGGGGATCGTAGGGCGTCTCCTCACTGAAAAACCCCTCGTCGCCGAGGCTGCCAAAGACCTCGTCGGTGGAGATGTGGTAAAAGCGGTAGTTGCCGGCGTCCGTCCAGCGCTTGCGCGCGGCCTCCAGCAGCGCCATCGTCCCCATCACATTCGTCCGCGCAAATGCCAGCGGGTCGAGGATCGAGCGGTCGACGTGCGACTCCGCCGCGAGGTGGATCACGGTCGTGAAGCGGTGTTCGGCGAACAGGGCATGCAGGGCCTCCAACTCCACGATATCGCCCTGGACGAACCGGTAGTTCGGGGCGTTTTCGATGGCCTGGAGGTTGGCGAGGTTGCCGGCGTAGGTGAGTTTGTCCAGATTAACAAAAACCACCTCCGGATGCCGCGGCACCAGGTGAAGGAGCAGGTTGGACCCGATGAAGCCGGCGCCGCCGGTGACGAGCACGCGCTCGGGGTGGTGGGTGGGGCGAGCAGGGTCACTGGACATCGGTCATCATTTCGGTCGAGGCGGCAGGGAAGGTTCAGCCGTCCAATGGTCAATCGGGCGCGGCGGTTCCGTCGGACGAAATGTCCTGTCTGGGATTCGCGATTGCGGACGTGGCCTTCGTACATTGGCGGACGTCAACCGTCCAACTCCGCTCCGAGCCGTGGTCAAGAATAACACCCTCTATCTCCTCGATGCGATGGCGCTCGCCTATCGCTCCCATTTTATTTTCATCAGCCGGCCGCTGATCAATTCCAAAGGCCAGAACACCTCGGCGACCTACGGATTCGCCTCCGCGTTGCTCAAACTCATCGAGGATCACAAGATCGAACACATCGCGGTCGTGTTCGACGTCATGGGCGAGGGCGGGACGTTTCGCGACCAGCTGTTCGGCGAATACAAGGCGCACCGCGATCCGCCGCCCGAAGAGCTGCTGGCCAACATCCCCGTCATCAAGGCGCTCGTCGAGGCCTTCGACATCCCGGTGGTGGAGCGCGAAGGGTTCGAGGCCGACGATGTGATCGGCACGCTCGCCCGGCTCGCCGAGGCGGACGGGGAAAACGTCGTGATCGTGTCGCCCGACAAGGACTTCCAGCAGCTCATTTCGGAGAAAATCACGCAGTACCGGCCGGCGTATCGCGGCGAGGAGTTCGACCCGATCACGCTCGATCGCTTCCGGGAGAAGTTCGGCGTCGAGCCCATCCAGTTTATCGACATCCTCGCGCTGATGGGCGACAAGGCGGATAACGTCCCGGGCGTCCCGGGCATCGGCGAAAAGGGGGCGATCCAGCTCGTGCAGGAGTACGGCAGCGTGGAAGCGCTGGTGGAACACGCGAGCGAACTCAAGGGCAAAAAGGCCCGCGAAGGCCTGACCGAGCACCGGGAGGCCGCGCTGCTGAGCAAGAAGCTCGTGACGATCATCACCGACCTCGATGTGGATCTCGACTGGCACAAGCTCAAGATCGCAAAGCCCAACCTCACCGAGATCGACAGGATCTGTCAGCTCATGGAGTTCGGCGGCCTGCGGGAGAAGCTGATGACGAAGGCCCGGACGATCCTGGGCGAGGAGCCGGCGCCGGCCGGCGCGGTGGCGCCCGGGCAAACCCTCAGCCTCGGGCTGGATGCCGGCGAGGCGGTCAGCCACTACGACCCCGAGACGACGACGTACCAGATCGTCCATAACCGCCAGGAGCTGGAGGCGATGGCAAAAACCCTCGCCGCGCAGCCCCGGTTCGCCTTCGACACCGAGACCACCTCCGTCGACGCCATGATGGCCTCGCTGGTCGGCATGTCGTTTTCGTGGGAGATCAACCAGGGTGTCTACATCCCCACGCCGCTGCCCGACGGGACCTCGACCCCCGACATTCTCCAGGTCGTTGGTCCGTTATTGGAAGGCGAAAAACCGAAGATCGGTCACAACCTGAAGTACGACATCACGGTGCTGCGCCGGCATGGGGTGGACGTGGCCGGGCCGTACTTCGACACCATGATCGCGCACTACCTCCTCGCGCCCGACGAACAGCACGGGCTCGACTGGGTGTCGCGCGCGGTGCTCAACTACCGGATGATCCCCATCAGCGACCTCATCGGCACCGGCAAGAACCAGAAGTCGATGCGCGATGTCCCGCTGGATCAGATCGGCCCGTATGCCGCCGAAGACGCGGACATCTCGCTCCGGCTCGCGACCATCCTTGAGGAAGAACTCGACCGGGAAGGCCTCCGCAAGATCGCGGACGACATCGAGTTTCCGCTGATGGACGTCCTGGTGGAGATGGAGATGACGGGCGTACGGGTGGACCGAGACGTGCTCGCCGACCTCTCCAGGCAGATGGCGATAGACATTGCCGCCTACGAGAAGCAGATCTACGAGGCCGCCGGCGAGGAATTTAACATCGGCTCGCCCGTCCAGCTCGGCGTCATCCTGTTCGACAAGCTCGGCCTGCCGATCGTCGAAAAGACCCCGAAGGGCCAGCCCTCGACGCGCGAGCGCGTCCTGGAGGAACTGGCGACCGAGCATCCGCTGCCCGGCCTCATCCTCGACTGGCGGGAGCTCGCCAAACTCAAGAGCACGTACGTCGACAGCCTCCCCGAACTCGTCAATCCCGAGACGGGGCGCATCCATACGAACTACAACCAGACGATCGCCGCGACGGGCCGGCTATCGTCCACGAACCCCAATCTCCAGAATATCCCCATCCGAACGCCACAGGGCCAGGCCGTGCGTAAGGCGTTCATCCCGGTCGAGGGGAATGTGCTCATGGCGGCCGACTACGTGCAGATCGAACTCCGCATTCTCGCGCACATGAGCGGCGACCCGGGGTTAAAAGCGGCGTTCGAGCAGGGCGAAGACATCCACACCGCCACGGCCGCTCTCGTGTATAAAATCCCCATCGATCAGGTCACCAAAGACCAGCGGCGCAAGGCGAAGGAGGTCAACTACGGCATCCCCTACGGCATATCGGCCTTCGGCCTGGCGCAGCGGCTGCGCTGCCCGCGGTCCGAGGCGCAGATGCTGATCGATCAATACCAGCAGGCCTATCCGGCGGTCGCCGGCTTTCTGGCGATGCAGGTCGAGAAGGCGCGCGAAAAGGGGTATTGCGAGACGCTCCTGGGCCGCCGGCGCTACGTGCCGAACATCAATGCCCGCAACCGCAACGAACGCTCCGCCGCCGAGCGCATCTCGGTCAACATGCCGATCCAGGGCACCCAGGCCGACATGATCAAACTCGCCATGATCCGGATACATAACCGCCTCGCCGCCGAGAAGCGAAACGCGAAGATGATCCTCCAGGTGCACGACGAACTCGTGCTGACGCTGCCGCCGGCGGAAGTCGACGACGTTCGCGGCCTCGTGGAGCACGAAATGGTCAACGCGCTGAAGCTGGATATCCCGATCGAAGTCGATATCAACGTGGCGAACAACTGGCTGGAGGCGCATTGAGCCGGCCGGCGCCTGGGCGTGCCGCTCAGCCGGGACCGCTGTGGTCGCCACCGCCGTCGCCACTCCCGTCGCCGTGGCCGCTATGATCGTCATCCCCGCCGCCGCCGCCCGTGCCTCCGCCGTCGCCCGTGCCGCCACCGTCTCCAGCACCGCCGCCCGTGCCACCGCCGTCGCCAGCACCGCTGGCCGTACAGCTACCGGCCGGTGGATTGAGGGTTACGTGGATATCGCTTTCCCTGGGGCCGCTCACCACCGTGCAAACGAGATTTCTTGACGTATCCGAGGCATCCTGCGAATTCACAGCGGTGATCACGAAATCCGCGCCGGACACGGTCGCGGTATAGAAGCCGTGGACGTTCCGGTAGGCGCCGTCGGTCAGTGTAAAGCCAAGCTGATGCAGGTCGAGCGACAGGCCGGCGAAGCTGGCGCGTGCGGCGCTCGATGGAGACCCGCCGCCGAAGGCGACCGGACGCGCCAGCCAGGCCTGGGCGTCTGAGGCCAGCTGCACCGACGTCTCGGTGAGCGATTCCAGGTTAAACCGTTTCCGGGCGTAATTCATCGACTCGATGCCAGATACGACCGCCATACCCACCACGACGGTGCCCAGCACGAGAAGTAGCAATTGTTGCTGACCCATAGGTCCGATCTCCTACATGGCCTTGTGCACCACGGCGCTGCGATCGCCCGTTGCAGGATTCAGGGACGCCGGATCACCCCCTGTAAACGAGGTCGTTCGGGGGTTATCCTGCATCATGAATCCCGCATCGCTGTATCGCTTCGATCTGGTGCGTAACGCCACTTAATGACTGACAGGGACGAGTAGCGGGAACCGCAAAGCGCGAAGCCGGCGAGGGAGCGCACGGTTCTACCAGACGGGAGGCGGTAGATGAGGGGCATGTGCGTCCGACGCGTGGCGTTTTCCCGGTTCGCAAAGGGGCGGAAACGACGCGGGACGTCGGATCCGTTGGCGAATCTTCCTGCCCAGGGATTCAAGGGATATGCCCGATAGCGGAATCGGCGGTCACATCGGCAGAAATCGCCTCGAATGATGCCAGAAAGGGCGGTGTGACGGGTACGGCCGGCGTCGCCGGAGAGGCGGGCTGTCCAGAATGTTTACAGATGTCGCCGGAATGAGCACCCACCCGGATGTGCCAGGATGCCTCCTGGATGGGCGCGATGCAAGTGAGCAGACAGTTGACGCCGCGTCGACGTGTCTGGGCACCTCCCGCCTAACAGGTGCCCGCGGCCGGGTTGACTTCAATCGCGATGTCGTCGTCGGTTGTGCCGCTCACGATGGTGCAGACCAGGTTGATGAACGAAGACGCGTCTTCCCCACGCGAATTGGCCGTGATGACGAATTCGGCGCCGCGGACGGCGCCCCTGTAGGTGCCGTCGGTCGTGCTGTAGACGTCGCCGACGGTGACGGGGTAGCCCAGGGTAGCGAGGGTCAGGGTGAGGCCGCTGAAGTCGCCCTGCGCTCCGCTGCCCAGCGTCCCGCCGCCCCCGAACGCGGTGGGGCGGAACAGCCACGCCTGCGCCTCCGCGGCGATGCGGACGGACGTCTGGCTCAGGGCGTCGGCGTTGAAGCGTTTCCGGTAATAGCCCATGGCCTCGATGCCCCCCACGATGGCGAGGCCGACAACGACCAGGGCGAGCACGAGCAGAAGCAGTTGCTGTTGACCCATACCTTATTCGCACCCCGCCTCTGCGGGAAAACAGGATATGATGCCGGCGACGAAACGCAGGATGAGCGCCGCGTCGTAGGCAGAGATTTCGCCGTTACCGGAGACGTCGGCAACGGCTGCAGAGGGGGGTGTTAACAGGATTTGCCCTACGGCATGGACGAGGATCTGGGAGGCATCCAGGGCGGAAATGGCGCCGTTGAGGGACACATCCCCCAGGAGGGGACCGTCTCCTTCGTCGGCATAAAAGAGCGCCGAGGCCGGGATCTCGGTCTTGGCGAAGCCGGGGCCGGCCCAGCTGGCGGTCAGCGCCGCGTCGCCGGTTCGCTCGAAATAGCCCACCGTGATGGCGTGCAGGCCGGCCTTGAGTCCGATCTCGCCGCTGCGTTCCTGGACGGACTGGATGCTGTCGTTGTCGACCACCAGCAGGTCGCCGATGAAAAGCTGGCTCCCGTCGTCCGACGCCGTGTAGAGGGTGTAGGTGCCGTCCGTCGGAGCGTTCAGGTAGCCTCTGAAGCGGAGCAGATAGCCGTCGGCGATTTTCGCCTCATCAAGGTCGATGTCGTCCGTGATGCCGGAAGCCGCCGGCGTGAGGGCGTCGAAATGGCCCAGGAAGTCCCAGGACTGCTCGTAATAATCGAAGCGGATGCCCTGGCGGGCGTTCGCGGGCTGGTCGGCCGGGCGGAGGCCGTCGCCGCCACCGCCGCCGAGCGTCCGGTAGGTGGCCGTGGCGCTCACGTTGAATGCGGGGATCGTCACGGTGGTGCTGGGAAGGAGCGCGTCGGCGATGAACGCCGTCGATCCGGTCCAGCGGTCGAATTCCTGTCCCGCCGGCGCCGAATTGGCTACGATGGAGACAACCGTTCCCTCCGGATAATCGCCGCTGCCCGCGCCGTTGGTGACGGTGAGTGTGCTGATGCCGCTTGCGCCGTTTTCGGTCGGGGACTCCGGGTACGACGTATTCTCCGGATCCGACACGTCGCTCCGGTACACGTGAATGCGGTCCAGCTTGAAGTTGTTGGAGCGTCCGGAAAGGTAAACGGTGTGGACGCCGGCGCTCAGCGTGTAGAGCGGACTCTCGAACACGCCGCCGCTCGGTTCCAGCACCGTGTGAAACGTAAATCCTTCCGCGATGCGGGTGCTTGGGTGGACGGCCTTGTTCCAGTCGCCGCCATCCACCTTCAGCCAGCAGTCGTTTTCCTGGTCTCCCGCCGGCGCGCCGAGGTGCGACATGCGCAGCTTGACGTAGTAGTCGCCGGCGGTGTCGACCGAAAAGACCAGCGCGATCGTGCCGTTGCCCGGGGTCGTGAGTGAATTCGGACCGTTCCAGCGGATGTAGCCGTCGCCGGTGTAATTCGCTTCGGAGGATTCGATCACCCAGTCGCCGGCGAGCGGCAGCGACTCGGCTTCGACGACCACGAGGCCGTTCTGGGCGATATAGGTGTCGCTCTGGGCGTGGGCGAGAAGCGGGGTCAGGCCGAGGAGCAGCGCCAGGATGAGCGGAGTGCGCCGCCGTGCGGCGCGCGGCGTGAGGGACGAGGAATGCATGTCGGGCTGGGAGGTGTGGGGAGGCAGGCAAGGCGATTCCCGCGCATGCCCAAGGAGTATGCCAGAACGGCCCGAAAAGAGGGTTGTGCGCCAATGGCGCACCGGTCGATGCGCCAGACCGCTCGTTCCAGTCCGAAAGCAGATGCTAAAACACGTCGCGGGCGTCCCGGAAACCGTCCACCGACCCTCCCGTTAGACGCTCTCATCGCCTTCCATCCCTCTTTGGATCTCACGCTGAATACCATACATGCCTAACGGAGAACCCGCTCCCGCGCCGGCCGGCTACCGCTTTGTCGAAACGTCCGGCGGCGTATCCCACTTCGTGCTGGAGGCCAACGGGCTCCACGTACTGGTCCTGCCGAACGACGCCGCGCCCGTTGCCACCTTCATGATCACCTATCTGGTGGGCAGCCGGAATGAAGGGATCGGGCTGACGGGAGCGACGCACTTCCTGGAGCACCTCATGTTCAAGGGGACGCAGCGCTTCAACAAGGCCAGCGGCCTCACCCTCGACCGCGCGCTCCAGCGTGTCGGCGCGCAGCTCAACGCGACGACCTGGAACGACCGCACGAATTATTACGAGCTGCTGCCGCGCGAGCACCTGCCGCTGGCGATCGACATCGAGGCGGACCGGATGCGGGGCGCGTTGCTCGATCCCAAAGAGATGGAGAGCGAGCGGACGGTCATCCTGAACGAATACGACCGCGGCGACAACGAGCCGTTTCGCAAGCTGTACCAGACCGTCTGGAGCGTGGCCTACATGGCGCATCCGTACCACCACCCGACGATCGGATGGCGCTCGGATATCGAACAGGTCACGCCGGCCGGATTGCGCGGCTTCTATGACACCTTCTACTGGCCGAACAACGCCGTCGTCTCCGTCATCGGCGACGTGGAAACGACGGATGCCCTGAACCGCGTGGCCGATCACTTCGGGGACATCGCGGCCTCGCCGCACGCGATCCCCACGTTGCGGGTCCAGGAGCCCGAACAGCGGGGCGAACGGCGGGTGGTGGTGAAGAAGGCCGGCGAACTCGGCACGCTCATGCTCGCCTACAAGGCCCCGGAAGCCCTCCACCCGGACGCCACGGCGCTCGACGTGCTGTCGGTCGTGCTGGGCAGCGGCAAGCGGAGCCGGCTTTTTCGGAAACTGACCGACCGGGGCATGACCACCCGCGCGTCGGCGTCCATGAGCCATTTTAGGGACCCGGGCCTTTTTTCGCTCTATGCCTTCCTGGCTCCGGACAAGACGCATGCGGACGTCGAAGCCGCCGTGCGCGAGACGATCCGGGAAGTCCAGCACGATGGGGTCGATGCGGACGAAATCGCCCGCGCGCGCAGCGTCCTGCATGCTTCCGAGGCCTTCGGGCGGGACGGCCCGTATGCGGTGGCGTCGCAGCTCAACGAAGCGATCGCCGCCGGCGACTGGAAGCTGTATACGACCTATATGGACGAGGTGAACCGCGTCACGGCGGCCGACGTCCAGCGCGTCGCGCAGACCTACCTGCTCGACGACACGTGCACGGTGGGGTATTACATCCCCGAAGCCTGAAGCCGGAGCCGGCCAGGCGCCGGCCCGCACCCTTCTTTTTTGCCAACCATCCCCTTTGCATCCAGCGTCCGCGCATGACATTCCAGGAACAGATCGGTGAGCACGCGGTCGGCGCCGGCCGGCTATACACGTTGAAAACACGCATCGAGGACGTCGTGTCCTGGCGCGGTATCGTCGTGGCGAACCCGCAGTTCGAGCGGGGGGATGATCTGGTGATGCACCTGATGGTGAATCTGCTGGACAAGGGGACGAAGCGCCGGGACCGCTTCGAGATCGCCGACGTCCTCGAAAACCGCGGCGCCCAGCTGGGGTACGAGGCCACCGGCATCCGCCTGGGGTTCTGGGGGAGGGCGCTCCGGCGCGACGTGCCGACCGTGCTGGGGGTCATGGCGGAGCAGCTCCGCGAGCCGCTATTCGATCAGGAGGAGTTTGAGAAGGCGCGGCAGCGCATGCTCGCCGCCGTGCGTCGCAATATGGAGAACACGGGCTCGCAGGCCGCCGGCGCCCTGCTGCGTCAGCTCTACCCGCCCGATCATCCCAATTACTCCATCGCGGAAGAAGATGAGCTGGAGCAGCTCCAGCGCGTCACGCTGGACGATGTGGTCGCCTTCTACGACCGGCACATCGGAGCCAACGAGCTGAACATCGTGATGGTGGGGGATGTGGATGAGTACGAGGCGCGCGAGGCGGTCGACGCCGGCCTCGCGGAATGGCCGGCTCGCGAGGCGCCGCCGCGGTATGCCGTGAGCGCGCTGGAATCCCTCGGCGGCCGGCGCGTCGTGCGCCCGATGATCGACCGCAAGAACCTCGACGTCCGGATGGGACATGCCGTGCGCATGCGGCGCGACGACCCCGCCTATCCGGCCCTGTTTCTCGCCAACCAGATCCTCGGCGGGACGTTTTCGTCGCGCCTCATGGATATCATCCGGGACGACATGGGGCTCACCTATGGCATCTACTCCGGTCTGGCCGGCATCTCCACGCGTTACGAGGGGCACTGGCGGGTATCCGTCACGCTGAGCCAGGAAAACCTGGAGCGCGGCATCGAGGCCACGATCGCCGAGGTGCGGCGGTTTGTGGAGGAGGGGCCGACGGCGCGCGAGCTGGAGGAACACATCACCACCCTCACCGGATCGTTCAAGGTGAAGCTCGCCACGACGAGCGGACTGGCCGCGACGATTCTTACCGGCGTCCGCAACGGATTCGGAACCCGTCACCTCGACGACTGGCCGGCGCGCATCGAAGCGCTCACCGAGGCCGATGTCCGCACGGCGATACGCCGGCATTTCCACCCGGACCGGTTCGATGTAGCGATCGCCGGCACCCTGCCCTGAACCGGTCGGCCGGATCGATCAGCCTTCTTCCGGGACGATCACGGCCAGGATGATATAGAGGATGAGGCCGGGGAAGCCCACCATCAAGAAGCTGAGGAGGACGTAGGCGACGCGGATGAGCGTCGGGTCCATGTCGAAATAGTCCGCGATGCCGGAGCAAACCCCGGCGATCATCTTGTCTTCCATCGAACGATGGAGGCGTTTCGTGCTCATGCTTATTTCACCTGGTCGCGAATGATCGTGATCTGTTTCTCCCTGGGACGGGATTCCGGCTTGGGCATCACGGCGGCCAGAACGAAATACGCGATGAGGAAAGCGCCTTCCGACACGATGGTGCCGATCACGAAGGCGATGCGGACGAGCGTGGGGTCGAGGTTGAAGTACTCGGCGATGCCGCCGGCTACCCCGGCGAGCTTCTTGTCGCGCGATTTCCAGAGTTTGCGTTTCCCGCCTGTCGTCGGTTCCGGGGCGGGCGCTTCCTTCTCGATGGTGCGCTTGGCGACGCGGACCTTCACCTTGCTCTTCTTTTTCTTCGGCCGCCACGAAAGCACGCCGAAACCGAGCAGAATGATGAGGATGCCGGCCAGCCAGGGCAACATCTCGACGAGCGCGCCCAGATTCGGAACGCCGATTCCCTGCCACCCGAGCTCTTGCAGGATGTAGGCGATGCCCACGAGAATGAGCGAGAGGCCGGCGATGGTCGGGAGATTCCAGATCCCTTCCTTCTTTTTGTCTTCCTCCTCGAACAGCAGACTCTCAAGCTCTTCATCGCTCAGATGTTCGAGGTTGAGTTCGCCGTCTTCGGATTCAAAACTCAGCTGGTCTTCGATCGGTTTTCGTGTACGTGTCTTCATCAGTGCAATAAGCTACAGGTACTCCGCCCTTACGGAGCGGCCGAATCGGTTGTTGCGTCGGGATGGCTGACGCGGATCATGCGCGATTCCGTCGCAAGATACGAAACAGGCACGTCATGCGGCTCCCTCGGCAGGGCGTCCACGAGACAGGCCTCGAATACCGGGCAAACCGTCGGAGCGGCCAGCCCCGCCAGGAAGGCGTCGTAATACCCCTTTCCGTATCCCAGGCGGTAACCGAAGCGATCCGCGCCCAGGGCCGGGACGATGATCAGGTCGATCGCGGCGTCCGGAACGGTTCGATCGCCGGCGGGTTCATGCACGCCCCAGGATCCGGCGCGAAGGCGGTCTGCGCCTTCGAACAGGCGGTGCGTCATGCCGGTATGCGTCTGGGGTATGACCACCGGCAGCAGAATTTGTTTTCCCAGCCCGTATGCGGCCAGGAGCAGGGGACGCAGGTCGATTTCGCGTCGCCGCTCCAGCGGCCAGTAGGCGTGGATGCAGCGCGCCGCCTGGAATGCGGGCAGCGCGGCGATCCGCGTCGCGATCGCGGCGGACCGCTCGGCGTGTTCGGCCGGCGTGAGGCTGCGCCGGTAGGCGTCGAAGCGGCTGCGCAGGTCGGACTTCGCGGGATGTTCGGCGTGCATGGGGCGAAAAGGGAGGCTGTCCTTCGCTAACTCGTCAAAAATTCGATGTTTGTTCAGAACGAACTGGCCATGGCGACGTTGGAGAAGCCGTTTGTATCGTCTATTTTAACCTTTCTACGCCCGGAATAAACTCCTGGCGCCGGATCGAGCGTGCACGCCGGTCCGGCGATTCTGTTTTCTGTTCGACGACCTCATGTTCGAAAATCTAAGCGACAAGCTGGAAACGGCGCTCAAGTCCCTCTCGGGGCAGGGGCGAATGAACGAGCTCAACATCGCCGAGTCGATGCGTGAGATTCGGCGCGCGTTGCTGGATGCGGATGTCAACTACCAGGTCGCGCGGGACTTCACGGACAAAGTAAAGGACCAGGTTCTCGGGAGCAAGGTGCTGAACGCGGTCTCCCCGGGGCAGCAGCTCGTCAAGATCGTGTACGACGAGTTGATGGATCTGCTCGGCACGGTGCAGGTCGACGTGAAGATGTCCCCGAAGCCGCCGACGATCATTCTCGTCGCCGGCCTCCAGGGTTCGGGCAAGACGACATTTTGCGGCAAACTGGCCGCCTATTACAAGGCGAAGGGTTTTGCGCCGATGCTGGCCGCGGCGGACGTATACCGCCCCGCGGCGGTCGACCAGCTGAAGACCCTCGCGGCGACGGTCGGCGTGCCGGTGCATGCGGTCGTGGAAAACGGTGAGGTCGTCCGCGACGCCGTCCGCGTGGCCCGCGAGGCCGTTTCGGAGGCGCGCAAAAACGCCAACAACATCCTCATCATCGACACGGCGGGCCGTTTGCACGTCGACGAAGAGATGATGCGCGAGGTCGAGCAGATCAAGCAGGCCGTACAGCCGACCGAGATCCTGTTCGTCGTCGACAGCATGACGGGGCAGGATGCGGTCAACACGGCGCTCGAGTTCAACAAGCGGCTCGACTTCGACGGGGTGGTGCTCACGAAGCTGGACGGGGACACTCGCGGCGGCGCCGCGCTCTCGATCCGCTCCGTCGTGCAGAAGCCGATCAAGTTCGCGTCGATGGGCGAAAAGCTCGATGCGTTGACGCCGTTTCATCCGGACCGGATGGCGCAGCGCATCCTGGGCATGGGCGACGTCGTTTCGTTCGTCGAGCGCGCCCAGGAGCAGTTCGACCAGAAAGAGGCCGAGAAGCTCCAGCGGCAGATCCGCTCGGAAGATTTTAATCTCGAAGATTTTTACGAACAGCTCCAGCGCATCAAGAGCATGGGTTCGCTGAAAGACCTCCTGGGCATGATCCCCGGGGTCGGCAAGCAGATCCGCGATCTGGATGTGGATGACGATGCGTTCAAGCACATCGAGGCGATCATCAATTCGATGACGCTGATGGAGCGGCGCAAACCGGATATCCTCAACGGGAGCCGGCGCCGGCGCATCGCCGACGGCTGCGGCATGGAGGTCAAGGACATCAATCAGCTCATCAAGCAGTTCAATGAGATGAAGAAGATGATGAAGACCATGTCGAAGCTGATGGGCAAGGGTAGAAACGTCGACCTCCAGGGACTCCTGGGCGGGCGATAATACAACGTGTATTCACTCCGTAACCAAGAAGCGATACCAAGGAGAGAAGCAAGGTGGCAGTAAAACTCCGTCTACGCCGAATGGGGCGTAAAAAACACCCAATTTACGCTGTGGTGGCATCTGATACCCGCAGCCCCCGCGATGGCAAGTACATCGAGGATCTCGGACGCTATTACGCCGTCGACGAGCCGGTCCGTGTAGAGCTCCAGGAAGATCGCGTGCTGTACTGGCTCGAGCAGGGCGCGCAGCCGACCGATACGGTTCGGAGCCTCTTCAGCCGCCAGGGCCTGATGCTGGCCGCGCACATGCGCCGCAAGGGCAAGTCGGAAGAAGAAATCCAGACCGCGGTGCAGGCGTTCCTCGCCGAGCGGGGCAGCAAACAGTCGGTCAAGCGCACCGTCGCCGATCAGCGCCGCGAAGCGCTCGAAGCTGAGCGCAAGGAAGCCTCCAAGAAGGAAGCCGAATACGCCAAGGCGCGCGCCGAAGCCGAAGCCAAGGCGGAAGCCGAAGCCGAAGCGGCTCGCCGGCAGGCTGCCGAAGAGCGTCTGAAGCAGAAAGAGCAGGCTGCGGCCGAAGCGAAAGCGGCGCAGGATGCCGCGAACGCCGAGGCGTCCGCTACCGAAGCCCCTGCTGCTGAAGCGCCGGCTGCTGAAGCGCCCGTCGCGGAAGCACCGGCCGCCGAAGCGCCCGCTGCCGAAGCCGTGGCCGAGGAACCGGCTGCCGATGAAGCGCCGGCCGCCGAAGGCGAAGCCGAAGAAACCAAGGAAGACTGACGCCGCGCGTCAACCGAGCCATGCCTTCCGCCGACGCGCAATCGCTTCGCCGTATCGGGCGAATCCTGCGCGCGCACGGCGTGCTGGGCGAGCTCAAGGTGCTGCCGGCCCTGCCCGACGACGAGGTCTATACCGATCTCGAACGGGTCTGGCTGGGAGACACCCCCGAAGAGGCCGCCGAACAGGCGGTCGAATCGGTGCGGTTTCAGCATAACGCGAAAGGACGCCTGGTCCTGCTGGGGCTGACCGCTATCACGGATCGCGATGCGGCCGAGAGCCAGCGGGGCCGATCGGTCTTCGCGGCGGCGTCGGATCTGCCCGCCCCGGAGGGCGAGACCTACGATGTCGACCTGCTGGTCGGCCTCGAGGTGCACGCCGAGGGGCAGCGGATCGGCCGGGTGGCCGAAGTGCTGGATATGCCCGCTCACCCCACGCTGGTGATCGAGCGGGAAGGCCGGCCGGACGCGCTCGTGCCTGCCGTGCCTGCGTTCATTGAAACGATTGATCCTGCCGCCGGGCTGCTGGTCATCCGACCCATCGATGGGTTGCTCGATGACTGAGCCGGCGCGCCGTATCGGGTATTTCGGGTAAACCGTGCGCATAGATATCGTCACCGCGCTGCCGGACATCGTCCGTGGACCGCTGGAACACAGCATCATCCATCGCGCCCGGGAAGCCGGGCTCGTGACGATCCACGTGCACGACATCCGGGATTACACAACCGACAAGCACCGCCAGGTGGACGACTATCCGTTTGGCGGCGGCGCCGGCATGGTGCTCAAGCCGGAGCCGATCTTTGCCTGCATCGAACAGCTGATGGCCGACGCCGTGGAGCGCGGCGTACCGGTCGACGACGTGATCTACCTGACCCCGGACGGGGAGGTGTTCACGCAGCCGATCGCAAACCAGCTTTCGCTCAACAGGCATCTGATTCTGCTGGCCGGGCACTACAAGGGCGTCGATCAGCGGGTCCGCGATGCGCTGGTTACCCGTGAGGTTTCCGTGGGCGACTACGTGCTCAGCGGGGGCGAACTGCCCGCCCTCGTGCTCGTCGACGCGCTCGTTCGCCTCGTGCCCGGTGTGCTCGGCGACGCGTCGTCGGCGCTCACCGACTCGCATCAGGACGGACTGCTTGCGCCGCCGGTCTACACGCGCCCTGCCTCGTATCGCGGGCGCGACGTGCCCGGCGTGCTGCTCTCCGGAGACCACCGGGCCATCGACGCCTGGCGCGACGAACAGAGTCTGCTTCGCACGCGCGAGCGCCGGCCCGACATGCTGGATGCGGCGGACCTGGATCAATCGACATGACTACTTGAATACACGCCTGTACACACGCCGGCTCGCCGGCGGTTTTTGCACTCATAGAACTCGAATAGTTAACCCGATAAGCGGAGGTGGCCCATGGCTAAGGATCTGATGGGGATCGTAGAAGCGACCCAATTTCGCGATGATGTTGTCGCTTTTGTGCCCGGAGACACGGTCAATGTGCACGTGCGCGTCGTCGAAGGCGATAAGGAGCGCATCCAGCAATATCAGGGTGTCGTGATCGGCATCCAGAATAGCGGCTCCAACCGCACGTTCACCGTTCGGAAGATTTCCAACGGCGTCGGCGTGGAGCGCATCTTCCCGATCTATTCGCCCAAGGTGGCGAAAGTGGAAGTGGTGCGTCGCGGCAGCGTTCGTCGCGCCAAGCTCTACTACCTCCGCAACCTCCGCGGGAAGGCGGCGCGCATCAAGGAAAAGATGTACGATCGCGCCAACTGATTTCCCCGGCTACCCACGATGCGCATTGCCATTTGGGACGAGCCGGCTCTCGATGTATTCGCGGCAGTCATGGAGCAGGGCGGACGCTTTGCTCCATCTGTCGTTCGTAGGGGGACCCGCGCCGAGTGCCGAAACTGGATCGTGCTGGGGGAAGTGGATGTCGCGCTCGTCCCGACACTGACGCTTTTCCGCGAGCAGGATCTGTTCGACGCGCTGCCCGCCGTGGCGCTGTCGTCTTGGGCGTATGTCCAGGCCGAAATCATCCTGCACAAACCGCTCGGCGAGGCCATCTCCACGGTCGGCTTCGATCCCCGGTACGCCCAGGAAGTCCTGCTCACGCAGATCGTCCTGAAAGAGCACTACAACGTCGTGCCGGGCTTCAAGCCGGTGGACGCCTCCACCGTCCAGGCGCTGCTCGACGCGCCGGCGGACGCCACCATCGTCGTCAATGCGCCGCCCGGATCGATCCCGGAGACCATGGAACGGCTGGATCTCGGGCGCGAGTGGTACGAACTGACCAACTACCCGATGGTCTGGGGCGTGTTCGTCACGCAACGCGGCGCGGCGAATACCGACTTCGTTCGCCGGCTCACGACCTACGCCGGCCTGGCGGAGCAGCGGACCGAGGCGTGGCTCGAGCAGCATCCCGTCGATGCCGCGCGCGCCGACCTCTACCAGAACCAGCTGCGGTACCGCCTCGACGACCTCGCGGTCGCCAGCTTTACCGCCCTCCAGGATTACCTGTACTTTTATCTCGCCACCGACGATATCGCGCCGGTTTCGTTCTACGAAGTGCCGGCGGACGAAGACGATTCGGACGATATCCCGCTGTTGTGAGCCCCTGCCATGAGTGAGGACATCAAACTCGTAGCGTCCAACCGCAAGGCGCGCCATGAATTCCACATCGAGGATACCCTCGAGGCGGGCATGGTGCTGCATGGCACGGAGGTGAAGTCGCTCCGCGAGGGCAAGGTGCAAATGCAGGACGCGTTCTGCACGGTACAGAACCACGAGATGATGCTGCTCAACTGCCACATCTCACCGTTCAAGCACGGCGGGCACTTCAACCACGAAGCAACCGCGCCCCGCAAGCTCCTGCTCCACCGCAAGGAGATCGAAAAGTGGCGCGAGGCCATCGAACAGAAAGGCTTTACCATCGTCCCGCTCCGGATCTATTTCAAGTCGGGACGCGCGAAAATCGAGATCGGCCTTGCCAAGGGCAAAAAGCTGTACGACAAGCGGGCCGACATCGCCGATCGCGATTCGAAACGCCGGCTGGACCGCGTGATGCGCAGCGGCAAGGACGAGTAGTACGACCGTTTATCGCCATCAGTCTGAAATCACCATGTTTCTACCCGTCGAAGAGCAGCTGGCGCACATCCGCCGCGGGGTGCACGAGATCCTTCCTGAAGCGGCGCTCAAGGAAAAACTCCAGCGGTCCTACGATACCGGAAAACCCCTCATCGTGAAGCTGGGATGCGATCCGAGCCGGCCCGACCTCCATCTCGGGCATTCGGTCGTCCTCCGCAAGCTGCGCCAGTTCCAGGACCTCGGCCACCAGGCGGTCCTCATCGTGGGCGACTTCACCGGCATGATCGGCGACCCGAGCGGTAAGTCGAAGACGCGCCCGCCCCTGTCCCTCGAAGAGACGCGCCAGAACGGGCAGTCCTATTACGAACAGGCATCCAAAATCCTCGACGGCAGCAAGGCCCGCATCCTCTACAACTCGGAATGGCTGGGGCCGATGTCGTTTCGGGACGTGATCCAGCTCGCCGGCAAATACACCGTCGCCCGCATGCTCGAACGGGACGAATTCGAGCGCCGCTACAAGGGCGGAGAGCCGATCGGCGTGCACGAATTTCTCTACCCCCTCGCCCAGGCGCAGGACTCCGTCGCCATCGAATCGGACATCGAGCTGGGCGGCACCGACCAGAAATTCAACCTGCTCGTCGGCCGCGATATCCAGATAGCGAACGGGATGGATGCGCAGGTCTGCATCACGCTGCCCATCCTCGAAGGGACGGACGGCGTCGAGAAGATGTCCAAGTCGCTCGACAACTACATCGGCATCAGCGAGGCGCCCGAGCAGATGTACGGCAAGACCCTCTCGATTCCCGACGAACTCATCTTCCGGTATTTCGAACTGGCGACGGACGTGAAGACGGAGGAGTTGGCCGAACTCAACGCCTACGCCAAGCGCGATCCCCGCAACGCCAAACACGACCTCGCCCTGCGCATAGTCCAGATGTATCACGGCGAGCAGGCGGCGCGTGACGCGCGCGCGCATTTCGAAAAAACGATCATCGCCGGCGGCGTGCCGGACGAGATCGAAACGTTCACGCCGGCCATCGAAAACGGCGCCTCGATCCAGCTGGTCAAGCTCATCGCCGCGGCCGGGATGGCCGCCTCGAACGGAGAGGCACGCCGGCTCATCCAGCAGCAGGCCGTCTCGATCGACGGCGCCCGCGTCGACGACCCGGCGCTCGAGGTCGATCTCGCCGCCGCTGCCCCGTTTGTGCTCAAGGTAGGCAAGCGCCGGTTCGTCCGGGTCGTCTGGAACGGTTGAGCCCATCGCGTTCGGGATACGTCCTCCCGGGCGTCCATGCCTCGCCGTTCGACGTGGTGTGCTAAATATTTAGCAGAAAGACTTGACAGGTGAGGTGCGTCGTGTTATTTTGTGCTAAATAATTAGCAGTGCGTAACCCCTGCGAGGCAGGGGACGTACGCCCAAAACCCTGGCAGAAAACGCGTATGACGACGCCTAACCACGAACACCTGAGCCGCCGTGAACGGCAAATCATGGATGTGATCTATCAGAAGGGGAAGGCGACGGCCGCCGAAGTGATGGATCAGATACCGGACGCGCCCAGCTACTCCGCCGTGCGCGCGCTCATGCGTATCCTCGTTGAAAAAGGGCATCTCTCGTACAACCGGTCCGGCAATCGGTACCTCTACAAACCGACTGTCTCGCGCCAGACGGCCAAGCAGAACGCGCTCCAGCACGTCCTTTCGACCTTTTTCGAGGGATCGGTGTCGCAGGCGATGGTTGCGTTGCTGGATCTGTCGGAGGATTTGCCGGATGACGAACTCGAACGCCTCGCCGCTCTGATCGAAAAAGCCAAAACGGAAGGGAAATAGGTATGGACAGCCCACTTTTTTCGCCGGCCTTCACCCGTGAGGCGTTTGTCGTGCTCATCGATTACGCGCTGAAAGGCGCCCTGATACTCACCGCGACCGGCCTACTGATGTATGCCTTGCGGCAGTCATCCGCGGCGTTGCGACACGCCGTGTGGGGCGTCGCGCTGGCGCTGGTGTTGCTCATTCCCATCGCCCCGCTGGTCGTTCCCGGGCTTCAGGTCGGATTCATCGCGCAGGGGGTGCTCCCGGGTGAGCCTGCCATGACCGCGCTGGAGGTACCGGCGGAGGCGGAGATCGCGTACGTGCCGGCGAATGGAAAGTCGTACTTCGTGTATAACGCCGATGAGACGACGCGGGCGACGATGGATCCGGAGGTAACGGCGTTGCTGGGGAATGAGGTGTCGCCGAATGCGCGCATCGTGCGTCCGCCGGCGGGAGGCAGCGCTTATCTGTATCAGGAGAGAGAAGCGCCGGTCGTGCAGGAGGCGATGGACTTGACGGCCGCGCCGCTGCTCGAATCCCTCCTGTCGTTCGTGCGGTCCGCGGGCTGGACGGACTGGGTGTTGCTGACCTGGCTGGGTGGCATCGTATTTCTTCTGGGCTGGATGCTTTCCGGCATCGTGGGGTTGTTCTGGCTCCGCCAGCGGTCGATGCCGCTCGAGGGCGAGGCGTGGCAGGATCTGGTGGATGAGATCGCGGAACGCTATGCGTTGCGCCGGACGGTGACGCTGATGACGAGCGGCCGGATCGCGATGCCGATGACCTGGGGGCTGTGGCGGCCTGTGGTCCTGTTGCCGGTGGATGCCGAAGACTGGCCGGCGGAGCGCCGGCGCTCGGTGCTGCTCCACGAGATCGCGCACATCGCCCGCTGGGACTATGCGACGCAGACGTTCGCCTACGCGGTCTGCGCGGTGAACTGGTTCAACCCGCTTGTGTGGCGCGCATCGAACCGGATGCGGCTCGAGCAGGAGAAGGCGTGCGACGACCGCGTGCTCTCGCACGGGATGAAGGCAACCGACTATGCGACGCATCTGATGGATCTGGCGCGCACCGTCCGTTCGGCGTTCGTCTCGCCGGCGGCGGCCATGTCCATGGCGCGTCCCTCGCAGCTCGAGGGCCGGGTGGTTTCGATCCTCGATGACCGGCGGGACCGGCAGGCGCCCTCGTGGAAACGGGTAGCCGGTACGGTGGCGGCCGCCATCGCCCTGATCCTCCCACTCGCCGCGATGCAGGTGTGGCAGCCCGAGGTCTATGAAGTGTCGATGGCAGCGGATGCACCGGGCGAGTTCGCCCTGGCCGAAGTGCCGGCCGTAGCCGAGGTGCCGTCCGTTCCGAGGCTGTTTACCCAGCCCGAATCGCTGGCGGACATCGAGGTAGCGCTCTCCCGGCAGCCGGTTGTGGTCTGGAGCGACCCGGACACCACCGACGAGGATCGGCGCGTGGCGCGCCAGAAGGCCATCAAGGCATTGCGCAGCGCGCTGAAGGATGAAAACGTCGATATCCGCCGGGATGCGGTGGTCGCCCTGGCTCAGATCGGTGGGGACGACATGGTCGACGCGTTTTCCGAGGTCGTGCGCAACGACCCGAGCGTCGAAGTGCGCCGGCAGGCCGTGCTCGCGCTGAGCCGGATCGAGGGCGACGCCGCGAATGCCGGACTCACCGCGGCGCTGTCCGATGCCGACCGCGACGTCCGCCGGCAGGCGCTCATGGGGCTCAGCAACCGCAACGTCGCCGGTTCGGTGAGCGTTTTCCGCAAGGCGCTGCAGGACGACGATGCGATCATCCGCGAGACGGCCGTCCGTGCGCTCGGGATGCGCCCGGGTAAGGAGGCCGTCGAGGTCCTGAGCGAGGTGCTGGTCAACGACCGGTCGCGCGATGTGCGGATCGCCGCGGCGCGCAGCCTCGGGGCCATGCGAGACATCCGGGCCGTCGATGCCCTGTCGGACGCGATGGAGGACGAGGACGTCGAAGTGCGGCGCGTGGCGGCGCAGGCGCTGAGTCAACTGAATTACGAGGGGGATGGTCGCCCGACCGTGGTCGGCAAGGCCTTCTGGGGCAGCGTTGGCGCCGGATCGCCGGCCACGCTCACCACTCCATCCGCGGATGTCATCTACAACGCGGCCCGGTTAGATGCCCTTCGAAGCACGATGGACAGCAGCCGCACTTTCGCCTCCCGGCAGCGTGCGGAGATGCTTCAAAACCAGCTGGCCGAGTATCAGGCCCAATCCATCTCCGGTCGTTCGGTGTTCGAAGTCCGCTCCTCGCAGCACGCGCAGGATGTGAAGCGCGATCTGGAGGCGGCGGAGCTGGTCTATCACAATTTGCTGGTTCACCTGACGCAGGAGCAGGATGCCGAAAAGAAGCAGGAAATTAAGAGATCGGTGGAGGAGTTGAGGGCCCGGATCGGCGCATTATCGAATGAGATCGCCAGACTGCAATCGCGCACGGTAATTCGTGGATCGGGCAACGCAGACGCCGTCATCTATCGGGATCAGGTGCAGGAGCTTCAAATTACCGAGTTGATCGGGCTCATCGAACAGAACCCGGCCGGCGTGCAATGCAAGGAGGCGATGGAAAAGCTGGAGGCCCTGAAGGACGTCAACAGCCGCGCGCGGATTGCGGTGGATACGCTCAGCTGCGAGAAAGAATAGCGTCGTAATGCGCGAGCGCCGCCGGCGTGGCGACGATGCGTGTCCCGTTCAAATCTACTTCGTAGAGGGAGGCCTGGCTATCTTGCCGGGCCTTCCACGTTTTTATCTGCTCGGCGATGAATTGCACCGCGCCGTCGTTTGAACGCAGTGCCAGCGTCTGGGCGTCGATCCCCAGCTCCTGCTGCATAAAAACAAGCCAGCTGCCGTCCGTCAGCACGGCGCGGACGTGCCCGTCCTGGACATACAGCTGGCGGATCGTGCCGGAGAGGTCGGGCGCGAGATAGCGTCCGAGACGCGAGGAAGCAATCGGACGCCCCCGCGATTGAAGCGATGCGCGGCGGGCGGCCATCGGGGCTAGCCGGCCAGGACCTGGTTGATGGTATCGAGGAGTTGCTTCTGCGTGAACGGCTTGCTGACGTATCCGTCGAATCCCATGTTGATGAACCGGTTGCGATCCCCGGGCATGGCGTAGGCCGTCAGGGCAATGATCGGCACCTTCGCGTATTCCGGCTGCTGGCGCAGGAGATGCAGGAGGTCGATGCCGGTGCGCTCCTCGCCGAGATGGATATCCATGAGCAGCAGGCTGTACGTGGTATGCGCCGTGAGCTGGATGGCCTCGTCCACCTTGCAGGCGAGTGCAATCTGATAGGAGGACTGCAGAAAATACCTCAGCAGGATCTGGGTATCGACATTGTCCTCGACCACCAGGATGCTCGTTTTCGAGCCGGCTTGTGCACTCATGATATCGGAATCAGAAAAATCTTCAGACGTGGACCGCATGGCTATTGCAAGGTTTGTTTTCATCGTTTCAAACGCAACTGGACGCGCACGGCGCGCGCCAGCAAACCTTCAAATTGATCCGGGCCACTCCCTGTACGCCGCATCGTCGGATACGACGACTGCTCGTATTTGAAGTCGATCGACAGTACGGGCCCCAATCGACGCGAGAAAAGAATATAAAACCGATCGCCGACACCCGCATACTGCGTGACAGAAAAGCGTGAATATACGTCATCCTCGTACGCGAAGGGGGTTGTATCTGCACTTGAGGAGGAGAAGGAAGCCCACCGCGCCACGAGCCGCGTGCGATCGGAGGGCGACCAGCGCACGTCGGAATACAGGAGGAAGCCCTCATGCGCCCGCGAAGCCCCCGGCGTGCGGCTTCGGATGCGTTCACCGCGCACGCCAAGCTGCACCTTCCGGCTATGCGTATACCGCACATCCACCCGAAGCACGCTCCGCCGCTCATCGCTCAGCCCGTCGATCAGGCGCCCGAGGCCATCGACGTGATCGGCACCGGTTTCGCCGCGGGTGGTCCGAAACTGGATATACGATGCCAGAAAGGGGTGAGGGCGATGGCTCAGTCGGACAGAAAACGCCTGTTCGCGCGCCGGCAGGGGCACCGTTGCGCCGACCCAGGGATGGGAAGCCGTGTCGAGATACGTCGACACGTCGAGTGCGGGCGAGAGCGCGATCTGTAGCGCCATGTAGACCCCGCGCTCGTTTTGGGCCATCGTGCCCGAGGCGCGAAACGCGTTGCCCAGGGTCGGCGTGAACGCCGGCGGGTACCGGCGCGCGAGCCAGAGCGCCTCGATACGCGGCGCCAGGCGCACCTGCACGCCGGCGAGCAGTCCGTACGCACTCGCGCCCGTCGTCCCCGCTTCGAGGAATACATTCCCGGACGGCAACGCAAACCGGCCATAGACGCCGGCGCCCCGCTGGATGCGCCCGCGCACGGCGTAGATCTGGTGCAGGGCCGGTCCCGGTTCGAGCGGGAGGGTAAGCCGGCTCTGATAGGCCAGCATCCCGAGCCGGAGGCCTCCGCGCTCGATCATCCAGCGCCCGCCGGCGACGATTTGCCCGGCCGAACCGCGCCGCGCGCGTTCGCCTGCCGTCCGATGCAGCCCGGTCCGGTCGATGCTGCGCAGGGTGGGGCGCAGCGCCTCGTCCACGAACAGCGAATCTACCGAGGCGGACACCGCACGTTGGGAGGCGAAGAGCAGCAGCCGCGTCCCGCCGCCGGGGTGCAGTTCGACGCCGACGCCGCGATAGAACGCGGATTCGCCGGCGCTGCCATAGGGCTTCAGGCCGGACTCCGAGGCGACGGGGTCCCGCGCCGGCGCCGCGCCGGCGAGCGATCGGTAGGGCGGCCCCAGCAACAGGCCGGATCCAGTTTGAACGAGATAATCGCCAAGCACCAGACGGCGCAACGCGCGCGGACCGGCATAGGCCAGGCTTCCCGAGACGTGATCGAAACCGTATTGCCGCGCGCCCGGCGCCCAGCGGAACGCCTCGCCGGCGTCTTTTTCGCCCGCGCCCCGCAGGGATAATGCGCCCCGATCGATCCGGAATCGGGTGTAGACGGCGTCGGGAGAGCCGGCAAACGGGACGCTTCCGGTCTCGGTCGCCCGGTAGCCGCGTCGGAGCGTGAGGTCACGGCTCGCGCGCTGGAGCCACTCGACGCGGATTGGGCCCCGCCAGCGCGTCGGCGCGGGGTCGGGCGATGCGGTCGCGACGAACGGGCGCAAGCGGTCGATGGTGGCGTCATCGAAGCCCGGCACCAGAAGCAGTTCGTCCAGCGAGGTCAGGGCAGGGCCCTTCCGGAGGCGTGCGGCCAGCGCGGTCTGCTGCGCCAGCGAGAGATAGGGGAGCTGGTCGACCTCGTCCGCCCCGGCGCGATGGAGCACGAGGGGCTGTTCGAGGAGGCGTTGCCAGGATAGCAGGAGGTGTTCCGCCTCGGTTTCGTCCGGCGGCAGCGTGGCGAGGAGGGTGTCCCAATCGTCGAACGGCAGCGGGTTCGGCTGGGCGACGGACGCGGCGGGTAGTTGGAAGGAGAGGGAGACGGCCAGCAGCGCCAGGGCGCCGGCCTCGATCGGTGTGCGCATGGAGGTAGCCGGTTGGGGAAGGGGCTACCTCTTCTAGACAGGTTCGCGGGCTCAGGCGTACCGTTCGGCGCGACGATTTTTGATCAGGTGATAGGCTACGGCCGCAAAAAAGGACACAAACCAGACGGCGAAGGTGGCGCCGAAGAGAAAGGTCGGCCGGCTGCCGGGTGTCGTCATAAACGGCTCGAACCGGGCGGCATACCAGGCACCGATGGCATAAAAGAACCAGTAGAGCGACATGATGGCCGCGAAGACGCCGGCCTTGTGGGAGATCGCGTTTTTCGTGCGCGCCATGAGGGATGCCAGGAGGGTGCGGTTCATCGGGTCAGGAGGCTGGGGGGAGCGAGGCGGGTGATGGCTCTAATTAACGAAAGGCGTCCGCCGGCGGGGTAGGTCGGCGTGCGCGACCGTCCGGGACTTTTGGCGCACCCGCACTGCTATTTCGCGCCGCGACGCGTCAGATGAATGGCCAGCGAGGGCGTCCACCCCAGGAGTTCGTGGTGTTCGGCGGCGGCCTCGATGCAAATCCAGGGCGCGCGAACCGCAAATCCGCCGCTGAGCCGCAGCGGGCTCCCGCCGGCGCCCCCTCGAAGCTCCAGCGCTGCCAGCGGACGCCAGGCGACGCCGGCGTGGAGGGCCGAAGCGGTACGCGATGTCATCTTCATCGCGAGCAGGAGTCGCACCGGGCCGTCGCGGGGCGTGTAGGCGATGCCGGCGCTCAGTCGCCTCGGGAGCGGTTCGCCGCGTATCCAGGAGGGCCCGTTGAGGTTCTCGGCGGCGGCGCCGAGACGCAGGGCCGGCCCGATGTCGGCCTGCCAGCCGATGGCGAGCCCGATCGCACGCGCCGCACCATAGCCGTCGATGCCCAGATGGTAGAGGGTGAGCCTGGCGCCGACATCCACCGCGCGCCGCGTCCCGGGAAACAGCGGGCGCGCAACGCCGAGCGACCAGGCCGTTTCCCGATAGACCTTGTCGCCAAACGTTGCGCCACTCGCGGTGACATGCGCGAGGCCCACGGGCATTGCGAACACGCTGCCGCCGGAGCGGAGGGCCGAAAGGCCGTACCCTTCGGAGGCGACGACCGCGGCGTGGACGCCGGCCAGTCCTGCCCAGGCCGCCGGGTTGGCAACGCCCCAGACGTCGCCTGAGAGCGCGGTGGCCGCTCCGCCGAGTGCGGCGCTGGCGGGGCCTTCGCGGAGCGGCTGGCCGGCGACTGGCGAGGCGCTCAGCCACAGGGCAAGGAGGAGGATCAACCCGGCGAAGGAGGGCCGGGTGCAACGAAGGGGCATGCGCGCATACGATCGGTGAGGGTGACGCGTTTATCCTTCAAGACGTTTTTACGTGTGCCGGCGTACCGTGCAACCCGCTAAATGCCCTTTCGGTGCGGAAACAGCACCCTCATTCGCTCGTAACAGCCACGAATCTGATTCGCAAGCCCATCGCAACCGCATGTCGAACGCAGCCCGTCGTGTTTCAACGCGCCTGAACGGCCTCTGGCTGATCCTCGCGCTGTGGGCCCTTGCATCCCCATCCTCCCGCGCGCAAGAGTTCAACTGCCAGGTCAGCGTCTCCATCGCCCAGATCACGGGCTCCGACTTCACCTTTCTGCAAGAGCTGGATGAGCAGATCGAGCTCTACATGAACGAGCGGCCGTTCACGCAGGACCGGTTTCAGGACATCGAGCGCATCGACTGTTTCATGCAGGTCATTTTCGAGGAGGCGATCACGCTGACCAGCTTCCAGGCTCGGCTTGTGTTATCGAGCCGGCGTCCCATTTACGGGGTGCCGCAGGTCTCCACCGTGCTCCAGATCAGCGATGCCAGCTGGCAGTTCAACTACGCCCAGGGCACGCCGCTCACGCACGACCTGGAGCGGTTCGACCCCCTGACGTCGGTGCTCGATTTCTACGCCTACATCATGCTGGGCTACGACTACGACACGTTTTCGGCGTTTGGCGGTACCCCCTATTTCGAGCGCGCGCGACGCATCGCCGCGCTGGCGGAGTCGCAGGGCGCGATCGGCTGGTCGGATCTCGGGGACAACCGGGGCCGGAAAGATTTGATCGAGCAGGTGCTGGACCCCCGGTTCAAGCCGCTACGGCAGGTATACTTCGATTATCACTACGACGGGCTGGACGCCTTCGTCTCCGAGACGGAAGTGGCCCGGTCGAGCATTCTGTCCGCGATCGAAAGCCTCGACGATCTGTACGACGAGATGTCCCGATCGTATGTGTTCGACCTGTTTTTTACGAGCAAGGCAGAAGAAATCGCGGCCGTCTTCGACGACTCACCGCTCAGTTCGCAGGCGTACGATGTGCTGCGGCGCGTCGACCCGGCCAACCTGTCCAAATACGACAAGCTGGTGAATTAGCGCAACCGGAGGGAGGGTGCGAGAGGGGGGACTCGAACCCCCACTCCATGCGGAACTAGATCCTAAGTCTAGCGCGTCTACCAATTCCGCCACTCTCGCAAAAAAAAGCGAAAACTGATATGGCACTAAGCCCTCCGAGGTTCCTTTTGAGACCGTGGAGAACGGCGCGCGCGGGCGCGTCGGATTTGATTTAACATCCCACCATGCATTCGAAGCTATGATCAGAGGAATCAGCGGAGGCACAGCCGTGCTTCTGGGCGTACTGGCGCTGATCGCGATCCCCGCAACAGGGTTCGCCCAGACGCCGCAAACCGACCCGATGAAGGCCGGCCGGTTCGACAACGGCAAGATGTGGACCTTCGACTATCCGCCGGCGGACTACTTCGAGGAGGCCTATGGCTTCGAGGCGACGGACGACTGGTTCGATCGCGCCCGTCTCGGCGCCCTCCGCATCCCCGGGTGCACGGCCTCGTTCGTGAGTTCGACCGGCCTCGTGCTCACCAACCACCACTGCGGGCGAGGCCCCGTGGCGCAGGTGACACAGCCCGGCGAAAACCTGCTCGATGAAGGATTTTATGCGCCGTCCCTCGCGGAAGAGCGGCAGGTGCCCGGCTTTTATGCCGATCAGATGATCGCCATCGCGGATGTGACGGATGACGTGTATGCCGCCCAGGAAGGGATGGAAACCGACGCCGAAAAGGCCGCGGCGCGGGACGAGGCGATCGAGCGCATCAAAGACCGCATCACCACCGAGGCCGGCGGCGCCGACGCCGGCATCGTCGTGGAGATCACGCCGCTTTATCACGGCGGCCGGTACGCGGCGTACACCTTCCACCGCTACACGGATGTCCGGCTCGTCATGACCCCCGAGTTGCAGATGGGCTATTACGGTGGCGACGACGACAACTTTACCTTTCCCCGCTACGCCCTCGACATGACGTTCTTCCGCGTCTACGGCGATACCGGCGAGCCGCTCGAAACCGAGCACTATTTTACCTGGAGCCTCGAAGGTGTGCAGCCCGGCCACCCGGTGTTCGTGATCGGCAACCCCGGAAGCACCAGCCGCCTGGAGACCGTGGCGCAGCTTGCGCTCCGCCGCGACGTGACGGACAAGGATCTGCTTGCGTTTATCACGAGCCGGCTGGGCGCGCTCCAGCGCTATCAGGCGTCGGTGCCCCCGTCCCAGCATGATCCCGCGACGCGCAATCAGATCTTCTCCCTGCTTAACGCCCAGAAAGCCTATACCGGCCAGCAGGCGGCCCTCGCGGACCCGATGATCATCGCCCGGAAGAAGGACGCCGAACGCGCCTTCGCCGCGGCGATCAAGGCGGATCCGGCCCTCGCGGCGGAATACGGCGGCGCCATCGAAGCCATGGCCGCCACGCAGGAACAGCTGCGCGAATTCGCGGCCGAATACGGCGCCTTCTTCGCCCTGACGAGCGGCGCCTACTCGTCGGCGTTGATGCGGCGGGCGGTGACGGCCTATACCTATCTCGAGCGACGCGCCGGCGGGCAGGAGCCGGCGGCGCTGGCCGCCCTCGAAACCCAGTTCAAAGGCATCGCCGACCAGCCCGAGATGCTGGCGCGTGAACTGCTCGCGGCCCGTCTGCAGGATTTCATGACCTACCTCGGCGCCGACGACCCGGCCGTCGCCGGCATCCTCGCGGGCGCCTCGCCGGCCGAGCGCGCGCGCGCGCTCATGCAGGCCTCGGCCCTCGCCACGGCCGATCAGGCCGCGCGGGCCTTCGACGAGGGCACGTTGTCGATGGATGACCCGGCGGTCGCCATGGTCGGGACCTTCGTCCAGCGCTATCGGGATTTCCAGAGCGGGTTCGCCGGCCTCAGCGCCCGGCAAACCGAACTCGCCAGCCAGCTCGGGCGCGCCCGGTTTGCGGTGTACGGCACGGACGTCCCGCCGGACGCCACGTTTTCGCTCCGCATCGCGGACGGTATCGTCGACGGCTATGCCTACAACGGCACCTATGCCTCGCCGTTCACCAGCTTCTACGGCCTCTACGACCACTACTACTCCTACGGCGCCGGCAGCGCGTGGGACCTCCCGCAGCGCTGGCTCAACCCGCCGGCGACGTTCGATATGGGCGTGCCCATGAACTTCGCGTCCACGAACGACATCATCGGGGGCAACTCGGGCTCGCCGGTGCTGAACAAGGACCTGGAGCTGGTCGGACTGATCTTCGACGGCAATATTGAGAGCCTCTCCGGCGAGTTCATCTATCTACCCGAGAAAAACCGCTCGGTCGCCGTCGACGCCCGCGGCATCCTCGAGGCGCTGGATGAGATCTACGATGCGGATCGCATCGTGCTCGAACTGACCGAAGACGAACTCGTCCCCACCGAAGACGAAGCCGACCGCCGGCTGGGAAGCCTTCGTTGACGCGGGCCGCATCCGACGGCCTTCCAAGACATCGATTGTTACGTAGTGCTATGATCCGGATCAGTGATATGAAATCATCCGCGCGGTTCCTCTTCATCGTCTTCGCCTGGGCCCTGGCCGGCGGCTGCGCCACCACGACCAGCGAAATGGCGGTCATCACCGAGCGGCCGAAGGCGCCGACGGAGAACGCGACGCCCAGAAACCAGCCGGCCGCCACGGCGCCGGCGGCTCCCGCCGACACCATCCAGGCGGGCCGGTTCGACGGCGGCAAGATGTGGACGTTCGACAACCCGCCGCTCGCCTATTTCAAGGAAGCCTACGGACTGGAGCTGAGCGACCAGTGGTTCGAAGTCGCCAGCCGCTCCGCCCTCCGCTTTGGCGAAAACTGTTCGGCGTCGTTTGTCTCCCGCCGCGGCCTCGTGATGACGAACCACCACTGCGCCCGGGAGAGCATCACCAAGGTGAGCCGGCCCGGTGAGGCGCTGCTCGATCGCGGGTTTTATGCCCCGTCGCTCCAGGAAGAACGGAAGGTGGAGGGTCTGTATGTCGACCAGCTGCTGATGATCACGGATGTCACCGACAAGGTGACGGACGGCATCCCCGACTATCAGAACGACGAGGAGGAGGCCGATGCGCGCGAGCGTGCGATCGACGCACTGGAGGAACGCATGACACGTGATGTGAAGGGACAGGATACGACCCGTCTCGTCCAGATCGTCTCGCTCTACAACGGCGGGAAATATTCGGCCTATACGTTCAAGCGCTACAGCGATGTGCGCCTCGTCGTCGCGCCCGAACTGCTCATGGGCAAGTTCGGCGGCGACCCGGACAACTTCACCTACCCGCGGTATTCGCTGGATATGTCGTTTTTCCGCGTCTATGCGCCGGACGGGACGCCGATCGAGACCGAGTACTTTTTCCCCTGGAGCACCGCCGGCGTGACAGAGGGCGACCCGGTGTTCGTGGTCGGCAACCCGGGGTCGACGAGCCGGCTCAATACCGTCAGCCAGCTCGAGTACGAGCGTGACTACGACCTGCCGCAGCAGCTTGAAGTCCTGACAACCTTCGCCGGCGTGATGAAAACCTACCTCGACGCGCAGGGCGACACCGAGGAGGACAGCGAACTGCGGAACGCCTACTATTCGCTGTCCAATTCGATCAAGGCGATGGAGGGCCAGCTGGCCGGCCTGCGCGATCCCGTGCTGATGGCCAAAAAGCGCGCCGCCGAGCGTGACTTCCAGCGTGCCGTCGCGGCCGATTCGAAGCTCAACGAAGAATACGGCCGGCTGCTCGATGACCTGCAGGCGGTCCAATCCTCGAAGAAGGCTACCGCGCGTCAGGCCGGCGCGTTGACCTATTACGGCTCCTCCATCGGTTCGCGCATCCTCACGCGCGCCCTGTACGGCTATGCCTATACGCTCCTCAAACAGCGCGGCGCCTCGGCGGAGACGCTGGACGACCTGCAGAAGGATGCCGGCGAACTCAAGGATTACCCGGATGAGGTCGAGCGCGGGCTGATCGTCGCGCGGCTGCATCAGATCGAAAAATACCTCGGACGCAACGACCCGACGCTGCGCGGCATCCTGCAGGGGATGACGCCCGAGGCGCTCGCGGATTCGCTCGTGGCGTCGTCGGCGCTGGCGGACTCCGCCGGCTTCATGGCGATGCTCGATGGGACCTACCTGTCGAGCAAGGACGTCTCAGTGCCAGTCATCAATGCGCTGGCGCCGCTGTATTTCACGCTCGGGCAGCAGATCGGGAGCTTCGGGGACCGCGAGTCCAACCTCAACGCCCAGCTGTCGCGCGCCCGTTTCGAGGTCGCCGGCTTCAACAGCCCGCCCGACGCCACGTTTTCGCTCCGACTGGCCGACGGCGTCGTGAAAAGTTATCCCTATAACGGCACGCGCGCGCCGATCATCACGACCTTCTACGGCGTCTACGACCACTACGTCACCTATGGCCCGAAGTCCGAGTGGGACCTCCCCGAGCGCTGGAAGCGCCGGCCTCCGACGTTCGATCTTTCCACGCCGCTGAATCTGGTTTCGACCAACGACATCACCGGCGGAAATTCGGGATCGCCGCTGCTCAACAAGAATCTTGAGGTGGTGGGGTTGATCTTCGACGGCAACATCGAGTCGCTGCCGAACGAGTACGTGTTCAGCGATGACACGGCGCGGGCGATTTCGGTCGACGCGCGCGGCATCATCGAGGCGCTCGACGAGATGTACGACGCCGACCGGATCGTCCTCGAACTGACCGCCGGCCAAATGGCCGCGACCGAGCAGGAAGCCGACGCCATCAGGGCGCAGTAGGGCCGGTCCACAACGATACCCGTGGAATTTGAACTGGGGCCCCGGGCGCAGAAGCGCTCGGGGCTTTTTTGTGCTCGGCCCGGTCGCTCTGCGGCATCGTGAGACGGACAAAGGGCCCCAAGCGCGCAAAATGAAGCCCCGGGGTTCGGTAACGGTTGCATCCTTCGGACGGGAATCCTACATAGAGGCGTCGCAGGGGGCGGAATCGGCGCCTCGCGGGACGACCGACGTCAATAACACGGAGCGTACGACCATGGATCTGACAAGACGGGATTTCGCAAAATGGGCACTCGCCGGAGCGGCCGGACTGAGCGGGCTGGGGCCCTTCGCCGGCTACGGCGCGGATGCCTGGGCCGCCGCGCCGGCCGGGCCGAACCGGTCGCTCATCCACGGCGTCCAGTTCGGGGTCCAGCCGTTCTGCTACCACGATCTCGTGATGAACCGCGAAAACCGCCCGGAGCTGGTCCGGCGGATGGTCCAGAACGGGTTCGGCATGGTGGAACTGCATGCCACCTGGTGCGAGCCCCGCTTCAACGCGCCCGGCGTTTCCCCCGCCGAGGCGCGCGAAAAACAGCGCGAATGGCGGGTGAATGCGCCGGCGGAGTACTACCAGGCCATACGGAAAGAATTCGACGACGCCGGCATCGAGATCTTCACCTATTACGTGAATATGGATGTGTCCTACCAGAATGTGTTTATCGACTACACCGACGAGGAAGTCGATGCCACATTCCGGGCTGCGAAAATCCTCGGCGCGAGAGGGTGCATCGGATCCCAGGGACTGAAGGCCACGCGGCGGCTGGCGTCGTTTCCAAGCAAATACGGCATGTTCATGTCCGTGCATAACCACGCCAACCTGTCGGACCCCGACGCCATCAACAACGAGGAGAGCTTCATCAAGGCCTTTTCGTACTCGCCGGATATCATGGCCACGTTCGATACGCGGCACTACACGGCGGCCAATGGGGATTGTATCGCGTTTCTGGAAAAGCACCACGAGCGCGTGCGGAACGTCCATCTCGGCGATCGGAGAAAGAACCAGGGACGCAGCGCGCCCTTTGGCCAGGGGGATGCGCCGATCATCGAGATCCTGCGGTTGATCAGGGACAACGCCTGGCCCATCGTCGTGATGCTCGAATTCGAGCATGGGACGCTGCGGACCGGTCTCGAGGAGACCCAGCTGATGTTCGACTACTGCAAACGGGCCCTCGCCTGACCTTCCACCCGATTCGAAGAGGACAGATGATCATGCGATCCTTTTTTACGGCATCCCTGCTGCTCGCCAGCGCCTTGCTCGGCGCGGATGCGCTGCAGGCGCAATCCCGGACCGGTTACGATCAGGCCTATATCGGCGACCCGCTGCCGGACCCCCTGATGCAGCATAACAAGGAGACCTTCGTGCTCTACGGCTGCGCGTATTGCCACGGCCTGTACCTCAAGCCGGTCGGCGAGGCCGCCGACCTGCGGATTTCGCCCGTCGTGGGCGCCGACGTCGATGCGAACCTGATCAGTCCGATCCTCCGCAACGGCATCCCGCAAACGCCCAAGTCCTCCCCGATGCCCCAGTTCTCGGATCTGAGCGAAAGCGAGATCCGGGCGATCGCGGCCTACATCCATTACGCGCGCGCCGAGGTGCGCTATCGGGATCTCATGGCCGCGCCGGCTTCGGCCGGCGACGCCTCGGCGGGCCGGATGTACGTGGAGCAGAACTGCGCCTCGTGCCACACCGTGCGCGGCGATCTGGCAGGGATCGGTGGGAAATACGACGCGGCGTCGCTGCGCAAACAGGTTCTGCAGCCGGCGCGTTTCGAGGGCGCGGCATCCTTCGCCATGGAAAGCCGCCAGAATAGCGTGTTGAAGGATGGACGAGCAAAGCACCAGGCCCTGCTCGAGAACTACGCCGAGCCGGATGTCTCGAATGTAGTCGCCTTCCTCCGCACGTTGAAATAAGACGCCTTCCGGCCGGCCGGCGACCGCCTCTCCTTCGGTGCGCTACGACTTCTGGCGCGTTTCCCACTCCTCGAACTTCTTGAGTTCGGGGCGGAGCGACTGATAGAGCAGGGCGATGAGCGCGGCGTCGTCCAGATACCCGATGCCGGGGATCAGGTCGACGATCAGGTCCATCGGGTTGATGAAATAGAGGAGCCCCGCGATGACGAGTACCAGCGGGGTTTTGGAGAAGTCGGTGTAGTCCTGCCGCAGCCAGCGGTACAGGAGCCGGGATAACGAGCCCAGTTCGCGCCGGAAGCGGGGGAGCAGCGCCGGCGTCTTGCCGGCCTTGTCGACCGCCTTTCGCAGCAGATCCCAGATACGCATCCGCCGCCCGAGCAGGCGCTGGGCCGACCCGATGCTACGGCGCAGGAAGGGCTTGAAGGGCGCCAGCATGGCGCGCGAAACGGGCTTGGGGGACGACGCCTCGCCGGCTGGACGACGACGCGCGCTCAGCCAGGTCCAGGGCCGTTTTCGCCGCGCTTGAGAAGGTGTTTCCTGCATCGTATCCTTGGGGCACTTCGTCGGTGGCGTAAGGTCACCGTGAGTAAGCCCACACATGCGCGTTGTTCCTTTCGTAACCGCTTAGATGCCGGCGCCGACACGGGGTACGCCCGCATTCCGCGATCATTCGCCGCACAGGACTCTTTCGCTCGATGAAATCCAATCCGTTCCGCAGTTTCTGGCTCATCCTGGTCCTCGTTGCGCTGTGCGCCGCGCCGCCGGCGGAGGCCCAGCGCCGCTCGAGCCGCGCCGCCGAAGCAAACGTGCATGCGCCCACGCCGGCCGGCGAGCGGCTTGCTGCGCGCGATGCCCGTCAGGCGCTGGAGGCGTCGTCCCTCGTGAACAACGTCGCCTTCCGGAATATCGGGCCGACCGTGATGAGCGGGCGCGTGGTCGACCTCGACGTCGATCCATCCGACGGCACCCGGTTCTACGTCGCCTACGCCTCGGGCGGACTCTGGCGGACGGACAACAACGGCGCGTCGTTTGAGCCGCTGTTCGACGATCAGCCGACCATGACGATCGGTGACATCGCGGTGGACTGGCAGCGGGGCGTCATCTGGGTGGGTACGGGCGAAAAAAATGCGAGCCGGTCTTCCTATGCCGGCACGGGGATCTACCGCAGCGACGACGGCGGCAAGACCTGGACACATCGCGGCCTCGCAGAAACCCATCGTATCGGGCGGATCGTGCTGCATCCCACAGACCCCAATACCCTCTGGGTGGCGGCGTCGGGGCACCTCTATTCTCCCAACGCCGAGCGGGGCGTGTATCGCTCCGATGACGGCGGCGCGACGTGGACGAGGACGCTGTTTATCGACGACACGACGGGGGCCATCGATCTGGCTGTCGATCCCGGCAATCCCGAGGTGCTCTATGCGGCCATGTGGCACCGCACGCGGTCGGCCTGGGATTTTGTCGAGGGCGGTGCGACATCGGGCATCTACAAAAGCATCGACGGCGGAAAGACGTGGACGCTCGCATCCGGTGCGGGCAGCGGCTTCCCGGGCGGAGAGGGCATCGGGCGGATCGGTCTGGCCGTCTATCCCGACAACCCGCGCATTGTCTATGCCGTGGTCGACAACCAGACCCGCCGGCCGGCGGATGAAGAGGCCGAGGCGGAAGCGGAAGCCGGCCTCACGCGAGATGCGCTGCGCGACATGAGCCGCGACGCGTTCCTCGAACTCGAAGCGGATTCGGTCGACGCCTACCTGCGTGACAACGGCTTTCCGGAGCGCTATACCGGCGAAAGCGTCCTGGAGGAGGTCCGGGACGGCGTCTACCTGCCTCGCGCGCTCGTCGAGTATCTGGAGGATGCGAACGCGCAGCTGTTCGATACCGACGTCACCGGCGCCGAGGTATACCGGTCGGATGACGCCGGCGCCTCCTGGCGGCGCACGCATGACGCCTACATCGACGACCTGTTTTATACGTACGGCTATTATTTTGGCGAAATACGCGTCGCGCCGCACGATGCCGACCGCATCTACGTGCTGGGCGTCCCGCTGATCGCCTCGTCGGATGGCGGCAAGACGTTCGAGGCGATCCACGGCGACAACGTCCATTCCGACCATCAGGCGCTCTGGGTGAGTCCGACGCGCCCCGGCCATCTCCTCAATGGCAACGACGGCGGCGTCAATATCTCGTTCGACGACGGCAAGAACTGGGTGAACGCCAACACGCCGGCGGTGGGGCAATTTTATGCGATTACGGTCGACGACGCCAGACCCTACAACGTGTATGGCGGTCTGCAGGATAACGGCGTGTGGGTCGGCCCGAGTACCTACGAGGCCAGCTTGCGGTGGCGGATGCGGGGCGAATATCCGTACAAATCGCTGCTCGGCGGCGACGGGATGCAGGTCCAGGTAGACACCCGCACGAACGACATCGTGTATACCGGCTCGCAGTTCGGTTTCTATTCGCGCATCGAACGCAGCACGGGGAAACGCGCGCGGCTGCGTCCGACGCATGTGCTGGGTGAGCGGCCGCTGCGGTTCAACTGGCAGACACCCATCCTGCTGAGCCGGCATAACCAGGATATCCTGTACATGGGGTCGAACAAATTGCATCGCTCGCTCAACCAGGGGGACGACTGGACGACCATTTCGGGGGATCTGACCCTGGGCGGCAAACCGGGCGACGTGCCCTACGGGACGCTCACCACGATCGACGAGTCGCCGCTCCAGTTCGGCCTGTTGTATACCGGCAGCGACGACGGGCTCGTCTATCGATCGCCCGACGGCGGCGTCACGTGGACGCGGATCTCGGACGGGCTGCCGCAAGGCCTGTGGGTCAGCCGCGTCGAGGCCTCGCATCACGACAAGAACCGCGTGTATGTCTCGCTGAACGGGTATCGCTATGACGATTTCACCCCGTACGTCTACCGCTCCGACGACGCCGGCGCGACCTGGCGGCGGCTCGGTTCCGCGCTGCCCGCCGAGGCCGTGAACGTGGTGCTGGAAGACGCCGTCAATCCCGACCTCCTCTACGTAGGCACCGATCACAGCCTGTACGTGAGCCTGGATGGCGGTGCGACGTTTATGGCAATGAACCGCGGGATCCCGCATGCGCCGGTCCACGACCTGGCCGTGCAGGAGCGGGAGCAGGAGCTGGTGGTGGGTACGCACGGGCGTTCGCTCTACGTGGGCAGCCTGGCGCACATCCGCCAACTCAGAGAGCCGTTATTGGAAGAAGAGGTGCATCTATTTGCCGTGGAGGGGGTGACCGCGTCGGATCGGTGGGGCCAATCGTTTTCCATGTGGAGTGAGCCGAGCGAGCCTGAGATACGGCTGGGCTATTACAGCCGCGAGGCCGGCCCGGCGACGATCCGCATCCTGGGCGAGGCGGACGAGGAGCTGGCCGTACTGCGGGACGAGGCGGAAGCCGGGCTGAACTATCCGGTATACGACGCCTCGATTGCGCCTGAAACCGTCGAGCGATGGGCGCGGGAAGCGCCATCGGAAGGGGAGGAACGGCCCACGGCCTCGGACAACGGGAAGACGTATCTTCCTGCGGGCACGTATACGGTGGAGGTCGCGCGCGCCGGCGCGACCGCTCGGGGATCGCTGAAGATTGCCGCGCCGAACGCCCGGACATCGGGGCGTTAGGCGCCGACGCCGGCAAATAAAAAACGTGTCGGTGTCGTTCTGAAGTCCTATTTTTTGCATTGTTGGATAGAGGCCCGCCCAGACTAGGCAGTACGTAACAAAAGCTGACGCGCGAACCAGTACATGCATCCAGAAAAAGATTTGGCGCCGATCCGCGTGGTGCTGGCGGACGATCATCCGCCGCTGCGCGCGGGGATCCGTATGCGGCTTGAACAGGAGCGGGATATCACCGTCATCGCAGAGGCCGACAACGGCCGCGACGCCTTGCGGCTCGCGCGCGACCTCAAACCCCATCTCCTCGTGCTCGACATGGAGATGCCCGACATGTCCGGCGTGGATGTCGCGCGGCAGTTGCGCGAGACGGACGACACCATCCGCATCCTCGTCCTGAGCGCCCATGAAAACGAGGACTACCTGGAGCGTCTTTTCGAGAGCGGCGCGGCGTCCGGTTACCTGACCAAGCAGGAGTCGCTCGAAACCATCGTCGCCGCCGTGCGCGGCGTCGCCCGGGGCGAGGAAGGGTGGCTCAGCCGGGAAGTGGCCGCCGCGATGATGAAACAGCGGCGGGGCGGGACGGCCAAAACCGATCCCGCGATGGAGGAACTCAGCCGGCGCGAAATCGAGGTCCTCAAACTCATGGCCCGCGGGTACAACAACGTGCAGATCGGCGAGGAGCTGTTCATCGCCGAGAGCACGGTCAAGAAACACGTCAGCAACATCTATACGAAGCTGGAGCTCGGCTCCCGCGCCGAGGCGACGGCCTGGGCGTGGCAGCAGGGGCTGGTGGACAAGGGCTGAGCGGCCCCTCCTCATCGTTCTGATACGCACCTCTTTTCGGCATACTATTTGTCGATGGAAAGAACGGCGCTCGGCCGGCACATTGTGCTTCACGCCATGCCGGCCCGGGCCCTGTTCGTACGTTTCCAATCCATTCCGGAGCAACGTCTGCCGACGATCCCTTGTCGGCCAGACGCGGGCAACCACCCCCTTCTGCGCCCCCCGGTCTAGCTGAAAAGGCTCGCCTTGTTGGATAAAGTTTATCTCGCGTCGCTCCTGCTGTGTGTCATGGGGGTGGCGATGGGCTGCGACAGCGCCCTGATGCGGGAAGTCGCCTACCACGAACGTGTCGGGAATCTGGACGAGGCGCGCCAGGCGGCGGAGCACGTCGCCACGACGCGGCCGGCCAATACCGAGGCCCACTTTCTCCTCGGCCGCATCCGGCTGGAGCAGGGCGATTTCGCCGGCGCGCATGCCGCCTTCGAGCAGGCCAGCGTCCGCACGGCCCGCTACAACGAGCAGATCGCGTTCCTGCTCGAATCTGCCTTTCGCAACGCGATGGCCAGCGGCGCCAGCGCCTACGCCAGCAAGTCGTTTCCTGAAGCGGCCGCCCATTTCGACGACGCCACGCAGATCAATCCCGAGTCGATGGATGCCTTTCGGGCGCTCGGACACGCCTCGGTACAGGCCGGCGACCGGGCGTCCGCCATCGCGGCCTACGAAGCGGCCGTGCAGCTCGATGAGACCGATTTTGAGGTCTGGAACAACCTCGCCGAACTGACCGCCCTCGAGGGCGCCTACGAACAGGCGATCGGCTATGCCCGGAAAGTGCACGAGATGGATCCGACCTTCCGCCCCGGACTGCGGCGTCTGGCCTTCGTCGAAGAAAAGCTCGCCCAGTACGATGAGGCCGAGGCCCACTATCGCGCACTGGTCGATGGCGGCCACACCCACGCCGACGAGCGCAATCTGGCCTTCCTGCTCTATAACCGGCAGAAGTATGCCGAGGCGTTGCCGCATCTGCAGGTGCTGGCCGATCACGCGCAGCCGGACTGGGACGTGCTCAAGATCCTGTGTGAATCGTACCTCGCCGTCGAGGATTTTTCGCGGGCCATCAGCGTGGGGGTGCTGCTCCACGAACGCCGGCCGGAAGACCGCGATGTCGTGAGCAACCTGATCCTGGCGTACGAGAAGGTGGGCGACACCGAACACGTGCAACACTTTCGCGCACAGCTCGCGCGGATGGAGGGTGAATTATGAGTCCCCGCCGTCTTTCGTCCACCTCGTTCGCGCTGCTGGCCCTCGCCATCACGTTTCTGGGCAGTCTGCCGGCCGCCGCGCAGGGTCTGGTGCCGGCGTTCGTGCAGCCGACGCCGTATTCGGCCAACGTGCTGCCCTACGAACCGATCCGGCTGACCTACGACACGCCGATCGACACGACCAGCTTTTCGGGCGCCGTCTTTCGGGTCTACGGAAGCCAGGGCGGGCTCTATGAAGGCACGCTCTCGTACGACGAGGCCACGCTGACCGTCATCTACACGCTGCCCTGCGCCATGCGGGAGGGCGAGCGGGTGTCCGTGACCGTGTCGGGCATCCGGGCGCTGTCGGGGGCTTCGCAGGCGCCGTTTCAATGGCAGTTCGTGCCCGCGGCGGCCTACGGAAGCGGCCGGTTCGAGGGCCCCGATGTGTTCAGCCTGGGCGCCGGCGATGCGCCGGTGCACCTTTACGCCGGCGATCTCGACGGCGATCTGCTGCCCGATGCCGTCGTCGCCAACAGCGGCTCGAACTCCATCGCCATCTACCTCAACCAGGGCAGCCGGCCGCGCCGGTACAGCCAGCGGATCGACGTGCGGGTCGGTTCGGGGCCGTACGCGATTTCCGGGGGAGACTGGAACGCCGACGGGGCAGTCGATCTCGTCGTCAGCAATTTGCTCGAAAGCACGCTCACGCTGGTCTTCAACGACGGCAACGGCCTGTTCAGCACGCAGACCCTCGACACCGGCGAACGGCCGGTGCGCACGGCGGTGGGGGATTTCGACAACGATGGCGATCAGGATATCGCCGTCTCGGCGTTCGGCGTCGATCAGATCTATGTCCATCTCAACAACGGCGACGGCACGTTTGCGCCGCCGGCGGTGTACGACGTGGGCGCCTCGCCGGCGGGACTCGTCGCGGGCGACTTCGATAACGACGGGTTTCTCGATCTCTACGCCGCCAGCCTCGGCGATCAGCGTCTCGATTACCTCCACAACGACGGCACCGGCGCTTTCGAGCCGACCGTGACGACGCCGCTGCCGTTTTCGCCGGCGGCCATCGAAGCCGCCGACGTGCTCAGCGCGGACACGACCCGGTACGGGGATGCGCGGCTCGATCTGGTCGTCTCGGCGCAGGATTCGCGCAACGTGGTGGTCCTGCAAAATACCGGCAACGGCGCGGCGCTCCAGCTTTCGCAGGCATTGCCGGTCGATTCCACCTCGTCGCAGGCGCTGGCGCTCGTCGTGGCCGACATCGACAGCACGGATGCCCTCGGGGCCTTTCGAGGGCTGGGGCAGGATTTCGACCTCGACGTCGTCACCGCCCATCTCGCCGACGGCGAGATCCGGCATTCTGAATACCGCCGGCCAGGGGTTTGAACGCGCTCTGCCGGCCGCCTATCAGACCGGTGCGCTGCCCCAGGATGCGAATCCCATCGCCATCACGGCGGCGGACGTTGATGGGGACAGCGACATGGACCTCCTCGTGGTGAACACCACCGCCGGCAACCTCGCGGTCTTTTACAAGATCGGTGGGCGCGAGGCGCCGCTGGACGTGCTGCCTCCGGTCCTGGCCTACGGCGAGCTGTGTGTGGATGAGGATTCGACGCAGACCGTGCAGGTCCGCAACAACACCAACCACCCGGTGTCGGTCGATGTCAGCGTGCGCCCGGATGCCGGCGTGTATTTCCCGGATACCGCGGCGCTCGTGCTCGAGCCGGGCGAGAGCGGATCGATCGCCGTCCGCTTCACGCCGCTCGCGGCGGAAGACTATGTCGCCGAACTCGTGCTGCGCACGCGCATCCTGGCGGAGTTGTGCGGCCTCGACGCGCAGCAGAGCATCGTGGAGGTCACCGTGCCGCTGGTGGGGCGCGGCGTGTCCTCGCGGTTCACTGCGACGCCGGACACGCTCGACTTCGGCATGGTCGTCGTGGGGGATTCGCTGGTCCGCTCGTTCGATCTGTTGAATGAGGGAAATATCGCGGGCGACCTCAGCAGCTTCTTCGCCAGCAGTCCGCTTTTCGAGGTGCTGGCGCCCATCCCGCCCGAGACGATCGTCGCCGGCGGCCGTCAGGCGGTTGACGTCCAGTTCAAGCCGGATGTGGCCGGCGTCTACTTCGATTCGCTCCGCGTCGCCACGGTGGACCTCTGCGGGCGGGATACGTTCTACGTCTTCCTGCGCGCCGAGGCGGTGGATCCGCTCCCGGATCTGATCCCGCGTAACCTCGCGGTGGCGGCCGGCCTCGCGCTGACCGGCCTCCGCGTCGGCGACAATCTCCAGGTGCTGGCCGATCTCGAAAACCTCTATTACCCGGTCCCCGACACGTTCCGCAACCGGTTTGTGCTGGTGCGCCCCGACGGCGTCAGCGAGCCGGTGGGCGATATCGTCACGCCGGGGATGAACGTCGAGATCCTGCCGGGCCTGACCAGCAGCAGCTTTGCGCTCACGCAGGCCGGCGCGCACCAGGTGTGTTTCGATGCTGACGTGCTCCTCGACATCCTCGAGGTCGATGAGGAAAACAACCGGGTCTGTATCGGCCCCTTCGACGTGCGTCCGTTGCTTCCCGATCTGTTTGCCGCCGATCTGGCGCGAACCGATGGGCTCGCCGACCCGATCACACGCGGCCAGACCCACGACTTCACCGGCGTGGTGCGCAACATCGGCGACCTGGATGTCAGCGAGCCGTTCCGGGTCGAGATCCGGAGCAACGATCAGGTCGTCGATTTTGCGACGATCGAGGCCCTGGCCGCCGGCGCGGAAACGACCTTCACGGCCAGCGTCGATTTCCCCGATCCGGGCACCTACACCCTCGTTTTCCGCGTCGACGCCGACTTCGGGATCGATGAGATCCTCGAGGACAACAACGATTTCGTGCTCGGCCCCTTCGAGGTCGAGCTTCCTGACGCCCTGCCGGTGGCGCCGAACCCGTTCACGCCGAACGAGGATGGCTTCAACGACCGCGTCGCCTTCCGCATCGCGGAGTTCGGCCTGACGCAACCCGTGCTGCGGATCTTCAGCTTTGAAGGCCGGCTCCTCCGCACGTTCGACCAGGTGGTGGATGGCGCGCTGGAGTGGGACGGCCGCGACGACGACGGGCGCGAGCTGCGCCCCGGGGTGTACCTCTACACGGTGGAAGAGGAGCGAGATATCGTCGCCACCGGACACATCACCCTGGCCCGGTAGACGAGGAGGACGCCATGAACAGGATGCACTACCTTCACGCCATGACCCTGGCTACGCTGCTGCTCGCGCTGGTGGCCGGCCGTGACGCGCGCGCAGCAGCCCATGATGGGCCCCTCCGTCAGCATGGAAGACCCGATGGCGGCGTTCGCCAACCCGGCGATCCTTTCGTTCCAGCGGGCCCGTCTCGCGCTCGGCGCGAAAGCATACCATCTCGGCTTCGGCGAATCCGGGGGCATCCCGTTGCGGCAGGGCGCCTTTGCGCTGTCGTCGCCTTTCCTGCTCTCGGACCGGTTCGGCGCCGGCATGCTCGTGCAGTATTTCGACAGTCCGATTTTTCAGCGCACGTCGATCGGCGCCGGCGTGTCGGCGCGTTTTCTCAAGTTCCTGTCGGTGGGGGCGCAGGTGGCCGCCTACAACCTGTCGTACGACGCCGCCAACTTTGTCGAGTTCGATCCGGCTGACCCCGTGTTTGCCGGCGGGTACAGCCGGACCGTCATCAACGCCACGCTCGGCGCGTTCGCGCAGCCGCTGCCGGCGTTGAGCCTGGCGCTTGGCGTGCGCAATGCCAACGGCCCCGATCTCTCGCTCGTGGGCGATGGCGTAACGCTCGCCCCGGAACCGTTTATCGGCGCGGGCTACGCCGTGGGGCCGATGCGCGCGCTCGTCGAGCTGGTGGGCACGGCGTACGGGCCCGAAACGCGCTGGAGCGTGGAGGCCGTGTCGCTCGCCGGCTCGTACCTTCGTTTCAGCAGCACGACCGATCTGGACCAGGCGCGGCTCGAAGGGCTCCTGCATGTCGGCGGGCCGATCAGCGTGAGTTATGGCTACGAGCTGCCGCTCGGCGCGCTCGGCGGCGCGACGAACGGGTCGCACACGTTCAGCCTCGTCTACGAGTTCGGCCGCACGCCCGATCTGCCCGATCCCATCATGCCGCCGGCACTGCTCTATACGACCGATCTGCCGACGCTCGACCCGGTGCTGCGGCCGCGGGTGTACACCAGCGCCACGAGCGACTACCTGCGCTACTACGAGCAGGTCATCGTCCGTGAGATCGACAGCGACATCCCGGAGGCGGCGTTGCGGCAGCTCTCGAAAGCCGACCTCGGCGCGCTGGATTCGGTCCGCGTGGCGCGGGTGCAGCCCACCGAGCCGGCGCCGATCGAAGACCCGAACGACCGCGTGGTGATGACGGGCACGTACTCGTCTCAATATGAAGCCTCAGTGCGGGAAGCCGGACGCGTTGTGGGACGTGACGACTCCAGAACACTGCGCGTCACCGCGCCGGCCGACGCGCTGCTGCGCGCCACCGGCGTGCGCAACCGCCTGGTCGGCCAGGGCATCCCCGGAGACCGCGTCGAGATTGTGCCCGCCCCCGCCGACTCGACGCTCGAACGCGCCACGCAATCCAGCTTTTTGCCCGAAGAACACGCGCTCGTGCTCGAACCGGCCAGCACCCTGCTGTACTTCCTCGGCGCCAACCAGGATGGCGTCGCCACCGGCTGGGAAGTGCGCGTCGACGATGCCGAGGGGAACACCGTGAAGACGTTTGCCGGCAGCGGGCAGCTGCCCGATGAGCTGGCATGGGACTGGCTGGACGATACCGGCACCGTGATTGCACCGGGGGTCTATCAGTACCGCCTGTACTGGACCGATCAGCAGGGCGAACGCCATGCGTCCAACCGGCGCAAAGTCTACGTGCAGAAATTCCTGCGCAAAGTCACCGTACGCGTCACGCGAGACATCGAGCCGCTTCAGCAGGACGCCGACCGCATTGAACTACGTATCCAACACTAGATCGTGAGATCCATGAACCGATTACTGCGCCTATTTCTAGTGATCATTGCCGCCGGCGTGTTTGTCGCGCTCGGCGGTGCCGGCCTCAGCGCCGGCGCGGAGAGTGCGGGGAGCGCGCTCCTGCCCGTCCAGGCGGCGGACGCGCCGTCCGACGGGTTCACCATGAACAACCTGTGGACGCTCACCGAGCAGGCCGGACCGCTGCGCTGGCCGATCTTCCTGGTGTTCATCATCGGGATGTTTCTGGTGACCCTGAAGTGGTTCGAACTGATGTCCGACCGGCGCGAATCGAAAGATCTGGAACACGTCGACTTCCGCCTGATGGGCCTGCCGCAGATCATCAAGACGATCTCCGGCCAGAAGGACAGCATGCTGGCGCGTCTGCACGCCACGATGCTCAACGTCTTCCAGTCCCAGCAGAACCAGGCCGACCTGCACGACGAAATCGCGAACTACATCCGCTACCAGCAGGACCGGTTCGACACGTTCAAGCGGCGGGTGGATTTTATGTCCGACACCGCCGGCGCGCTCGGTCTGCTCGGCACGGTATGGGGCATCTTTACCGTGTTCTCCCAGGGCTTGCTGGACGATCAGGTGATTCTCACCGGCATGGGCTTCGCGCTCATCACCACCCTCATGGGTCTCATTGTCAGCATCATCCTGAACCTGAGCTCGACCGAAGTCTTCGGCTTCTTCAACCGCCGGCTGGAACGGATCGGAGCGAAGTCGGACGAGCTGCGCTTCCGCCTGATGGAGCTGGCTCTTCCCAGCGCCGCCAAGGGCGACACGCACCTGGATCTCGAGCCGCTCGTGAACGATCACCTCGCTCCCGTCGTGTCCGTGTCGGGAAACCCGGTGACCAGAACGGAGACGGTGCGTCCGGCGCCCGAGGGAAAGCCTATCGCGCAGGTAGAGGCGGTCCTGCAGGACCGGTTCTCGAATAGCGCCTTTACGGCGATTCGGGTACCTCTGCACTGCGCAAGTCGATGTTGTCCGCCAGCGTCGATGTAACCCGCCAGCCGCACGCGCTGCGGCTGCTGAATGCGCCCAAGGAGGAGGCGGCCGGCCGAACGATCAAGCAGATCGTCGTCCAGCTCGTCGACGAGGCCGAAAATGCGATCCCCGGACGCAAGGTGGTCATCGGGGTCGACAAGGGCGAGAGCAGCCTCAACACGGGAGACCCCGAGGTAACGCTCACGACCGACGACAAGGGGGAGGTCCGGTTCGACTGGAACCTGCCCCATCGCGCCGGCCTGCAGACTTTCACGGCGAGCGTGCCCGGGTCGGAGGCGGCGGGCACCCGCATCAGCCACACGGTCATGGCCAAACCGGGGCTTCCGCGGAAGCTGAAGCAGTTCGGCAACAACCAGGGCGGTGCGGCCGGCGAGAAGCTGCCCAAGCCGCTGAAGGTCCAGGTGCTGGATGAATACGAGAACCCGATCCCGGAGTGGCCCGTGGTCTATGCGGTCGAGCTGGGCGACGGCTCGTTCGACAACGGCAAGCAGGAAATCAAGGTCAAGACCGACAAACGCGGCGAGACGGGCATCGCCTTCCGCGTGGGCAGCGAGCCCGGCTTCAACACGGTGAAGGTGACGGTGGATGGCGTGGGGCGTGACCTGAAGTTTCAGGCCATGTCGATGTCATGACCGTGCAGACCCCTGATTTCAAGCGAGGGAAGCGATGACGAATTCCGGCTTCATCATGCGGTTCGTCGATGTGGTGCTGATCATGCTCTTCGGCTTCATCACCATATCGAACCTGCAGGACACCGACGTGGCGCTGCCCGAAAGCGCCGAGACCGAGCCCATGCCGATCGATAGCGAGGAGATCGAATTTATCGGCATCCTGCCCGACGGCACGTTTCTGATCGAGGACGAGCAGACCAAGATCAGCAGCATCGAAATGCTGCGCGGGTACCTCACCCGGCGCGTCGCGCTGCTTCAGCAGGAGGCGCGCCTGAAGGTGCGGATCCGCAGTAGCTGGGATGCGCCCGTTCATTACGCCCTGGACGTCGCCGCGTTGTGTGACGACATGGGTATCCAGAAGTCACTGGAAGTCGAACTCAACCTCAGCGGCGATTGAGCGCCCCGAGCCCGCTACGATGCAACGTAAAGGCTACATCATCCGCTTTATCGATATCGGACTGATCATCCTCTTCGGATTTCTCATGATCAGCGATCTGACGGTCATTTCGCAGATTCAGCTGCCGGGCGTGGAGAAAGACGCGCCGGTGGAGCCGCCGGCGGAGGATACCCGCATGATCGGCGTGCTGATCGAGGAGACGGGGCTCTACCAGGTGCGCGAAATGGCGACCGACGAACCCCTGTATGTCAACATCGAACAGATGGCGGACCTCGAGTCGCTCGTCGGGCAACTCGTGCGGGATCAGAAGGACGCCGGCGGAGACGTCGAAATCGTCATCGAGCCGCATCCCAATGCCGTGATGCAGCGGCTGGTGGACGTGCACGACATGTGCGAGCGTCTCGGCGTCCGGAAAAACATCAATACCCAGATCGGCAGAGGCGGCGCATGATCCTACCCGAACCCAGAGGCGACGCGGCGAGCCGGAAAGGACGGGCGCTGCTCGTGACCGGCGCGGTGAGTCTGCTCTCGTACGGACTCCTCCTCGCGGCCTCGTATTCCGTCGACAAGCCGACGCGCCAGGTCTTCCGGGAAGTCGACCTCGCCCTGTTTGCGCCGCCGACGCCGGTGCTCGCGCCCGATCCGGCCCCATCGGAAAGCGCCGCGCCCGAGGAGGCGCCGCGTGAGACGACGCGCGAGAAGCCGGCGACGGCCGTCCGGTCGCTCGACCAGCTGGATTTGAGCGCCTTCCTCCCGCAGGAACTGGACGTGTCGTCGAACGACGCCCCGCCCGAGCCCACGCGCTCGCGCCAGCCGGCGGCGGGCGCCGGCGGCGTGGAAACCGCCGACGCGCTGTCGGGCCTCGGCGACCTGAGCGCGCTCGACGGGTTGAACAGCGCGTTGCCGGCCGCCGGCCGCGGCCGGGCCGGCCGCACCTCCGGCAATCCGAACGGCGGCGGCGACATTGCGATCGCATCGGGCTCCGGGGGGCAGGGAGCCGCGCGCGTCGGCGAACAGATCGGCGGCGACACCCGCGTGGTGGGCGGGCAGCAGGCGCGCCAGAACGCCGGCCTGCAGCAGGGCCCGACCGTCGAGCGCATTTCGCTGGACGCGCTGGGCGACGACTATGCCAACCTCGAAGTGCGCGAACTGGTGGACTGGATGAAAAAGCACCCCGCCGAGCTGCCCATCGGCATCCGGCAGCTCGTCCGCCATCGGCCCTCGTTCCTGTCCTCTATCGCGGCCTTCACGGTCGACGGCAAGGCCTACGAGCTGTATCTGATGTGCAAGGAAAGCCTGTACGAGGTGCACATCGTGCTCGTCGAGAAGGAGGAGGCGACCTACCTGGTCGACCGCAGCTTCCAGAAAATGAGCGCCTATCTGCGCGAAGGGGTCGTCCGGCGCGACGGACGCGACATCGTGGCCGTCAATTCCCGCCGGGATGCCGCCTCGAACGAACGGTCGCGCGAATTCTACGGCCTCTTCCTCTCCTGGTGGGAGCAGGCGCGTGCCGAACGCTAACCGCATTGCCCGAGACGTACGTACCGTGAATATGCACGCATCCATCCGCATTCTACTGCTCGTCAGCCTGTTCGTCGCCGGCTGTTCGGGCTCCCGGCATGCAAGCCGTCCGGCGCAGACCGATCTGGACATGCTCGTCGTGCCCGCCGGCGTGGACAGCACCGTCGCTGCCTACGCCGATTCGCTGAGCAAGGCCTCCTTTGTCTCGATCCCCGATCAGGAGCAGGCCTCCGAGGTCCGGGAAGAGGCCGTCACGTGGACGGCCTACAGCGACACCCTCTGGGAATTTCTCGAACTGGCCGCCGACTCGTCGGGCCAGGTGGATCCGGTGGCGGCCGAATCCGCGCTACGCGCCGCCAACCAGGCGGCGGGACCGCTGAATCAGCTCATCCAGCTCGCCCGCGCCGGCGACCTCGATTCGAAGGAGGGGACCAACCGGCAGACGGTGCTGCTGAACCAGGCCCAGCAGGCGCTGGAGCAGTCGATCCGGCTGAACCCCTTCGACGAGCAGACGCAGAGCGTGCTCGCGCGCGTATACACCGCGCAGGCGCAGCGCCTCGGGAAGGCCGACGCCTACGAGGAGTCGATCCAGGTCCTTGAAAAACTGACCCGGCTTCGGCCCGACCAGCACGCGCTGTTTCTCGCGCTGGCCAACAACTATTACCAGACCAAGCGGTGGGCGCCGGCGCTGCAGAACTACCAGCTGGCCGAGCAGGTGTATCTGGATACCTACGACCTCGTGCCCGACCCGGCCGACGCGGTCCTCGACTCGATGCTGCTCTTCCAGTACGTCGTCCGGCAGGCCGACGTGCACGTCTGGCGCCGCGACGCCCCTTCGGCGCGCTCGGCGTACGAGCGGGCGCTGGCGCTCGCGAGCATTCCGGAAGACGTCGACTTCGTGAAGGGCGAACTCCAGTGGATTTCGTGGGACAACGGCAACATCGCCGCCAGTTTCGCGCGCGACTCGCTCGTTCAGCTCGAGCAGGACGGTGATCTCAGCGGGGCCGAGCGGGGCTTCGGCCGGCTCCTGGGCCAGCTGTCGACCCAGCCTGCGCGCGACGAGATGGAATGGCGGCTGGCGGCGGTCCAGTACAAGAACGGGAATGGCGACGAGGCCGCCAGCCGGCTGCTCGGCCTGGTGCAGCGCACGCCGGTAGACGCCGCCGGCGTGCCGGTCGACTCGCTGTACACGCGTTATTTCGACACGTTCGGCACGATCTGCTTCAACCAGGCGATGATTTATCTGGGCGAACGGCGCGACAACCGAACGGCCCTGAAATATCTCGAACAGGCGGCCTCGATCCCGTGGAAAGACCGGCCGAGGGCGTATCTGGAGAGCGCAGAAGCTGCTGCGCAGCAGCGTCACGGGCGGTAGCGCGCCGAACTCGCGCTCAACGAGGTCGAACGGCTGTCGGGCGAGGATCAGAAAACGCTGTACGGACTGCTCGCCACCTTCCATCGCACCGAAGGCAATTTCGCCGAGGCGCGGAAGTATCTCGAACTCTATCGATCCATGTAGTTGGCCGGCCCCTGCCGGCGCGGAGCGTCACCATGCAAATCGTCCTGTGTATCCATAAGCCGGGAAGCGGCCGGGCCGCGCCGCCCGCGATACGTGGCGTTTTATGGGCGCGCGCGTCCGCAATGTGTCGCCGTGCTCCTGCTCGCCGGGACGCGGACGCAGCCGGCGATGGCGCAGGCGAAGCTCGATTTCAGCCAGGTGACGAGGCCGGTGGTGGAGGTCAACGACCCCGAACTCGTCAACTTCCTCCTCGATGCGCTCATCATCCTCACGGAAGGCGAAACGACCGCGCTCGAAGTGATCGACATCACCAGGAACGGCTTCGGGCCGGACGACGTGGTCGTGGTTCATCCGTCGATGGAGACGCATAAGCTGCCTCCCGTGCTGCCGGCGGACGTGCAGAGCCTGATGAACGGCTGGCAGCTGGAAGGCCAATACCTGGTATGACGGCGCGAACGACCGGGCGTCCGTCTACGACCCGCAGCGCGACCGAACTCAAGACGAGCCGGGAAAAGGCCGAACGCGCCATCCTGTACGATCTACTCAAATCGCTCGAGCGGAATTACCGGGATGCGCCCGTCAGTCTGCTGTTTGAGCGGAATGACGAGGCGTTCACCTTCCAGATGTGGGACTATGAGCAGGAGGCGCTGGCCTATACACCGCCTCCGCCGGCTCAGCCGGACACCGTCAATGCCTACGATATGCTCTTCGTGCTGCGGCAGGATTCCCTCATCATCGCCGACACCGTGATGTTCGACATCCTGTACCTGCGGCAGCAGGTCGAGGAGATCATCTGGATGCCCGACATCCCGGAAAATCGGGACGAGACGACGGCCGCGCACGTGGGGGATACCCCGTTCCGCCGGCAATGACGCGAAACAAGGCTCAATTGCGTCGCGACGGGCTTCGCTGACACGCGATGGCGGTCATTTGGGGAGCCCGAACATGTCCTCCAGCGCATTTCTGACCATCGGGTCGAACCCTACGCGATGGAAGAGCACGATGTTGCCTTCCAGATACACATCGTACAGCGCGAGCGTCTCGGCGACGTTCGACTCTTTTTTGGCCTGGGCATCGTCCCGGAAGAAGTACACATCTACAATGTCCCGCTCGTTGAGGAGCAGACGCTCCCCGAAGGTCGACGTGATGGTCGCCTCCGAAATCGGTCCCTTTTCGCGCGCCGTGATGCCTTTTTCGGAGAGGCGCTGCATGAACTCAGAGAGGTACAGCTGGGATTGGCTGTTGTTATTCGGCGCGTTGAGGTTGGCGCAACCCTGCATCATAAACAGGGCACCGAGTGCCGCTACCGGCATGATGCGCAGAAAAAACCGCATGGAGGATCTCGACGTAGGTGAGTAGGGGTCGCCGCCGGCATCTTCGTCCGGTGGGAACGCAATATAGGCATTGAGGCACGTTATATAGACTGCCGGCTCCGAATCAGGTTGCCGGGGGGTTGAAGATTGCCGCTACCGGTCGATACCTGAGCCAGAGCCGCCGCGCCGTCTGTCGAAGGCAAAAAAGTGATGGGATTTCTTTTGCCTCCTTCGGAACGTGGTGGTGCCGTGATGATTGTATGTTATGAGAAGATGATGAGAACGTTAACTGTGTAGGAAACGAGCGTTTTTTGCGGCATCGGCGCCGGCCCCCCCGCCGGACGGTGTACAGCAGTTCGAATCCCCAGGACGTAGGGCGCATTTCCCGGATCCGGCACGGCGCCGGGATGGGCCGTGTGGCGTCCTGCACACCATGCGGACCCAGGGTGGGGGCGTCCTTTGTTGTTTTTCCCCGATATCGATATCGCATCGCAATGGTACACGTTAATAAACTTTATCTCCTGGGCGGTCCGCCGGCCGTTGGCAAATCGTACCTGATGGAGAAGATTCAACGCGGAGGCCTGCCGTCGATCGTCTCCGAACTGGATATGGGCGATCCCTCCCGCATCGTCTTCGCGCGCGCCCAGACCCTGGTCGACATCAAGGAGCCGGTCGTCAATCGACTCGTGCTCCACTACGACTTCCTCGGACCGTTCGTAAACGGCAAACAGGACTACTTCGCCAAGGATGCGCTCGGCCTGATCGCGGATGCCGATGAAGTGGTTTTTGTGACGATGTGGGTGCCGCCGGCTGTGCTGTCCAAACGCATTCACGACCGCAGGGTGCGTGAAACCATTGCGTTTATGCCGAAATTGGCGCTGGGCAAGGAAGGATTCAACCAGCAGATCCATAAGCTGAAGCGCTTCAAGATGATTCAGGATCTGTACGATAATCGGGAGCGCCTCGGTCAGCAGTATGCGAAATGGCTGACGTTCTGCGCCCAGTACGCCGGCAAGCCGCACTACGTCCTGATCAACATGAAGGACGAGGAGACGCTATTCCCGCTCAATCGCTGGGACGACATCAACGCCGATTACAAAGCCGTGCTGCGCACCAAGCAGCCCAGCTCCTCGACGATGCTGGTCTGACCGTCGGGGCGTCGGTAGCCGGCGTAGTTCCGTCTAACGCGGTAAGGAGTCGAACGCGCGCGTATGCGAAATCGGGCACATAGCATCCTCCTGTTGGGGGCATTCCTGGGGTTCACGGGCATGGCGGCCTCCGTGCATGCACAGACGCTTTCAGGGAGCGAGGTCCTCGCCCGGAGTCTGGCGCATCACGATCCGGCCGGCGCGTGGTACCAGAAGGCGCACCGGCTCCAGTTGCGCGAGACACGACCCGGCGGCGCCGACCGCACGACGGACGTGGTGCTCGATTATCCCGCCGGCCTGTTCGTCATGACCATGGAACGCGACGGACACCGGCTCGAGATGCGCATGCATGAAAGCGGCAGCTGCGTCGCGACGATGGACGGGTCGACGCAGATCGCGGAGGAGGACCTCAAGAAATACCGCATGGATTGCGATGGCATCGCCTGGTGGCGCGGCTATCAGGAGTATCTGTACGGGCTGCCCATGAAACTCCACGATGCCGGCGCGAAGCTGGGCGAAGCGGCCGAGCGCGTCACGTTCAACCAGCATGAGACGCTCGCCGTCCGCGTGAGTTATGCGGAAGAGGTGGGGTCAGACGTCTGGTATTTCTACTTCGACCCGGCCACCTACGCCCTGATCGGGAGCCGCTTCTACCACGACGAAGCGAAAAACGACGGGGAATACCTCTTTTTCGACGAGGAGATCGAGGCCGGCGGCATAACCCTGCCCCGCATCCGTGCCTGGTACGTCAACAGCGACGATCGATACCTGGGCACGGACTACGTCGAGGCCTACGAACAGGTCGAGTCGGGGCGGCGTTGAGAGGTGGAGGTCTAAGGTTTAAGGTTTAAGGTTCGAGGTTTAAGGGAATCTGATCCTTAAACCTCAAACCTAAAGAAACTGTTGAGGAATAAAAATGGGTTGTCTTCCTGAGCCCCCGGCGCTTGCGACGGGGTTGGCGAAAGCCCGCCCCCGCGAACGCGGGAGGACCTCCCGAATCACTCGCGCATGGCTCCCATGAGCGTCTCACGGTGGTTCGAGAGCTCCCCGCGTTAGCGAGGACTGGCATTCATCACGCCCACCGCAAGCGGAGGGCGTTCATGATGACGTCCGAGAAAGATTTTTGAAAATCCGATCAGTCTCTCAAGGTTTAAGGGAATCTGGTCCTTAAACCTCGAACCTCAACCCTTGAACGGCCCCGCCCCCGGTCAGAGCAGGCCGGCGAGTTCGGCTTTCATCTGCTCGAACGCGGGGCGATAGGATTCGGGGAGGGGTTCGGCGGTATCCGGCAGTTCCTGGCGCAGGGGATCCACCTGGACGCCATTCTTCCAGAACCGGTAGCACAGATGGGGCCCCGTGGCCAGTCCGGTGCTGCCGACGTAGCCGATCACGTCGCCCTGCTTGACGAAGACGCCGTTTTTTACGCCGTTGGCGATGCCGGACAGATGGAGGTAGCCGGTCGTGTAGGTGCTGTTGTGCTTCAGCTTCACGTACCGACCATTGTTTTTCGTGTAGGAGGCTTCGAGCACCACGCCGTCGGCCGTGGCGCGGACGGGCGTGCCTACGGGCGCGGCATAGTCGGTGCCGAGGTGCGCCTTGTAGCGCTTCAGGACGGGATGAAACCGGTTGCCCGAATACCGCGAGCTGATCCGTGAGTATTTGAGCGGGGCCCGCAAGAAGGGCCGGCGTAATCCGTTGCCGTCCTCGTCGTAATAATCCACCCGCCCGTCGTGTTCGAACCGGTAGGCGGTATACGTCCGCCCCTGATGCACGAACCGGGCGGCCAGCACCTTGTCGATCCCGATCGACGCGCCGTCGATGTACTGCTCCTCGTAGACGGCCGAGAAGGCATCGCCCTTCATGATCCGATAAAAATCCACCTGCCAGGCGAAGACCTCGGAGAGATCGACCGCGAGGAGCGGGTTTTTGCCCTGCTCCTGGAGCGTGACGTAGAGCGAGCCATCGATGGGGCCGGCGGCCTGCTGCTGCCGGACCTGCACCGCGCGGCGCCCCTCGATCACGCGCAGGGTGTCCCGCAGGTCGAGCACGACGAAGTCGATCGCGTTTTTTTCGTAGACGAAATACGCCGGCGTGTCCAGCGCCTCACCCGAGGCATAAAATCGGTAGGCGTTGCCGGCCCGGATCCGGCGCGCATCGAGGGCCGGGCGGGCCGCCTCGGCGATCTCATGGACGCGTCGCGCGGGGATGCCGCCGCGCCCCAGGATGTCGGAGAAGGTGTCGTTGCGCTTGACGGTACCTTCGGTCACGGCAAAAGCATCCTCGCGCATGCCGTAGGTATCGAACGCTAGCGGTTCGTCGGACACGATGCGAACCGGCGCGGCGCCCGTGGTCCCGATGGACGACGTGGCGCGGGGATAGAGGAGGAAAAGGACAACGAACAACAGGTACGTGCCGATCAGAGCCCGTACATAATAACGACGTCGGTGGGGCATGCGTGCGTGGACCGTGAGCGCGTTCGAACGAGTTTGGGGATTTCGGGGGCGCGTTTCAAAACTACGAAATGCCGGCGAGAAAAAACACCCGGTCCTTCCCCCCAGGGCAATCGCATTCTCGCCGTGGCCGTGAGAAGCGTATGGGATTTTGGGTGCATGGGGGCATTTTTTACAACAAAACCTCCCATACTCCCATACCCCCATACTCCCACACCGGGAGATACGCGCGTTTGAACAGAATGCGATGGCCCTGTCATGCCTCGCCGATCCCCGTCACCCGGGAATCCAGGGCGTCTCGCCGGAGCCGTCGCGATGATTCGACCAGCGGGCCAGGACGAACAGGAAATCGGAAAGGCGATTCAGGTACACCGGGGCGAATTCATTCACCGGCTCGGCTTCGGCCAGCGCGACGACGCATCGTTCCGCGCGTCGCGCGACGGTTCGGGCGATGTGCAGCGTGGCCCCCAGCGCATGGCCTCCCGGCAGGATGAAATGACGGAGTTCGGGCAGGTCGGCTTCGAGCGCGTCGATCTCGGCCTCGAGGCGGGCGATCTGGTCGGCCGTCGTCCGGGGCACCATGGCGCGCGCTTCGAGCGGGGTGGCGAGGTCGGCGCCGACGATAAAAAGGTCTTCCTGGGCGTTGCGGAGGAGGTCGGACAGGCGCCCGGCGTCGGGATGGCCGTCGGCGTGTGCGCGCGCGAGCCCGAGGACCGAGTTGGTCTCGTCGACCGAACCGTAGGATTCGATGCGCAGGTGATGCTTGGGGACGCGGCCGCCCCCGAAAAGGCCGGTCGTGCCGTCGTCCCCGGTGCGGGTGTAGATTTTCATGATGGGATGGTGTGGTTGAAAACGATGACGGGCCGGCCGCCGGGATCGGTCTCGACGCGCGCCTCCATCCGGAACACCTCGGCGATTCGGGCCGGCGAGAGCGTTTCGGCCGGCGTGCCGCCGGCGACGAGGCGCCCTTCGTGCAGCACGAGGACCGCATCGGCGAACCGGGCGGCCAGCGCCAGGTCGTGGACGACGGCGAGGACGGTCTTGCCCGAGGCGACGAGCGCTTCGAGCCGGCGCATGAGGTCGTACTGATGATACAGGTCCAGATGTAGGGTCGGCTCGTCGAGCAGCAGGAGGGGCGTATCCTGGGCCAGCGCCTGCGCGAGGAACAGCCGCTGCTGCTCGCCGCCGCTGAGCCGCGTTACCGGTCCGTCGGCATGCCGGCGCAGGTCGAGCGCATCCAGCAGCGCGTCGACGCGGGCCGCGTCCTCCGGGCGGTCCCCGCCGATCCAGGGGCGGTGCGGCGTGCGCCCCAGCGCCACGAATTCGCGGACGCTGAACTCGAACGACACCGAGGCCGACTGGCGGACAAACGCCAGCTGGCGCGCCAGCTCCCGCGCCGGCCAGGCGGCGACCTCGCGGCCGTCGAGCTGGAGGGCGCCTTCGTAGGGGAGCAGGCCTCCGATCGCCCGCAGCAGCGTGGTTTTGCCGCTGCCGTTGGGGCCGACCAGGCAGGTGAATCGCCCACGCTCGACCCGGGCATCGATACCCTGCAACACGGGGCGGCGGCCGAGTTCGACGCAGAGCGCCCGGGATTCGATGATCGGTTCGTTCGTCACAGCAATTCGGCGAAGGCGCCATCGAGCCGGCGGTACAGCGCGTCGAAGGCGCGGTGCCGATCGGCATAGACGCCGTGGGCGGCGGCAGGCGGTGCGCACGTTCGTTCGATGGCGAAAAGGGCGTCTAACGCCATGCGAGGCAGGGGTTCCCCCAGGGCTTCCCAGCCGAGCAGGACGGCGCCGATCGCCGAAGCGTCCCCGTCGCCAGCAGATGAACGGGCCGGCCGAAGATATCCGCCAGAATCTGGGTCCACAGCGGCGAATTGACGAACCCCCGTGGCATAGAGGCTCGTGACCGGCGGGGCGCCGGCGGCAGGCGGTCGGCGATGGCGTACAGGGTGTGGATGACGCCCTCCAGCGCGGCGCGGAGGAAGTGCGCCAGCGTATGCTGGATGCTGATGCCGAAATACACGCCCCGGGCCCGGGCATTCCAGTACGGCGCGCGCTCCCCGAGGAGGTAGGGGATGCAGAGCAACCCCTCGGAGCCCGCCGGCAGGCCGGCCGCTTCCTCCAGCAACGCCTCCATATCCAGCGGACTTTTCCCCGGAAACCGCTCGGCGAACCACTGATAGACAATGCCGCCGTTGTTGATGGGGCCGCCCTGGATGTAGGTGCTTTCGTCGAGGATGTAGCAGAACAACCCGCTGGCCGGGTCGAAGTCCGCCCGGTCCGTGGCGATGCGCACCGCGCCGCTCGTGCCGATGGTCACCGCGAGCCGTCCGGGCTCGATGGCGTCGACGCCGAGGTTGGCGAGGCATCCGTCGCTCGCTCCGACGACGATGGGCGTCGATGCCGGCAGGCCGCTTCGGCTCGCCGCCTCGGCCGTGAGCCGGGGGAGGATATGCCGCGTGCTGACCGCCGGCGAGAGCTGCGCCACATCGATCCCGGCGAGGGCCAGCGCCTCCGGATGCCATCGGCGCAGCCGGATGTCGAACAGCCCGGTCGCGGACGCGAGCGACTCGTCGGCCACCCACTGGCCGGTCAGGGCGTGCAGGACGTACTCCTTGATCGATACGAAGCGATGCGCCCGTCGATGGAGGTCCGGCCGATCTTCCGCCAGCCAGCGCAATTTGCATAGCGGCGTCATGGGATGGATCGGCGTGCCGGTTGCGGCGTACACGCTATCGCCCGCCGCCGTCGCGCGGAGCGCCTCCGCCTGCCGCGCGCTGCGTGTGTCGGCCCAGGTGATGCATCGTGTCAGCGCGTTTCCATCCGCGTCCATCGCGATCACGCTGTGCATGGCGCTGCTGAACGACAGTCCGGCGACCGCTGCCCCCCGCAGTCGTACCTGCATGTCGCGCAAGACGCGGTAGACCGCCTCCAGAATCTGGTCGGGGTCCTGCTCGGCGGTCGAGGCGTCGGGCGTCAGCAGCGGGTAGCCGGCCTCGCACCGTGCGACGATCCGGCCCATCCGGTCGACCGCGACGGCTTTGGTGCTGGTGGTCCCCAGGTCGATGCCTATCAAAACACGTGTATCTGACATACCGGCTCTCTGTCACCCCGCTCGTTCTTGCATGAATCGTATGAAACCCTCTCGTTCTATTGTGGCCGTGGCGGCCGGTCTGGTCCTGACGCTGCTGTCGGCCGGCTGCGATACGCAGGCCGCCCAGGAAGAGTTCATTGACGAGGCCAACGCGCCGGCCTCGGGCATCACCATCATCCTCGACGACAGCTTCGGCGGCGCCACCTGCCGGGAGGATGCGGACGACTGGCGCATCGCGCCGGTCTACAACGGTGTCGTCTTTGTCGACCGACCGCCGGCGCCCAACCCGGTTTCGGGCTCGCTGGTCACCATCACCATCCGCGTGCTCCAGTTCGACCGGGTCCGCGGCGGGCTGGTGCTGCGCTCGTTCGGCGCGGCCAACACGCTGCTCGTGCTGGACACCATCCTCGACGCGACGGCGCCGGGCGAATATATCTTCCAGTTCAGCCCATCGCTGCTGAGCGCCAACGGCATCCACCGGCTGTTCATCTTCGATTCCCTCGGCGAGATCGTTTCGTACGGCGACCTGTTCGTCACCTCGCAGCCGGCGCCGACGTGCGCCGTCGCCATCACGCAGGTAGGAGGCTAACGCGGCGGGCGGACCGGCATCGCGCCGGCGAGCGGCGTCAGCAGGGCGTAGGGATCGTCGTTGAGCGCGCGCCAGTCGGCCTCGAGCCGGTCCCACAACGCCTGGATATCGGGCGTCATCGGCATCCGCGGGGCATCCTCGTTTTCCACCTTGGCGCCGGCCAGTTCGTAGTTGGCGGCGATGTATTTCATCAGGTTGTAACACAGCGTGGCCTGTCCGGTGGCCACGAGGCACGGCAGCTCGTATTCGGCTTCGAACCAGAGCCCGGTGGGCAGGCCGGCCGCCACGCCGATCACGCGGCGCAGCGTCGGCGTAGGGTCGAGAAAACCTGTCCGGAGATACCGGTACTGCGGATTTTCGGGGGTGAGGTCGTAGATGAGGGTCGACAGCTGCCGGCCGGCGTACTCCGGCGACTCGTACAGCAGGTCGTACCCCATCTGCCGGATGCGTTTCATGAAGACGCGCGACGAGAGCGCGAACAGCGACGCCATGCGCGCCACGCCCATCTCGACCACCTGGGTCAGCGTGAGCCCCTTGATATCCGACCACAGCGCGCGATCGGCGTGGGGCACCCGGCGGATCGCCGCCCTCGCCTGCCGGCGCACCCAGAAGATGATGATCGCCATCGCGGCGACGAGGACGAACGGGAGCCCGAGGAGCAAGGCCTCCAGCACATCGAGCGACGCGGCGCGGTCGAAAAAGCGATAGCCCAGCAGCGCACCGTACACGGTGGCGACGAGCAGCATGGCCTGTGAGATGCGGTTGACCGTGTTCAGGGTGATCGGGCTCCCGATGTCGACGGAGGGGAAGTCGTACAGCGTTTCGTGCGCCTTGTCGACGTCGGATATCACGAGGAGGCCCAGGGCATCCGTTTCCGGCGTTTCGCCCGGGTCGAGGTTATTGCGGTCGCGGCGTTCGGCGAGCAGGAGGCTGTCGAATCCCTGGTTGTCGTACACGCCTCCGTCCATCAAGGCGATGGGCCGAGGCGCCCCGCCCCGCTCGAACTGCGTTTTCAGCGATGCCGGCAGCTTGCCGCCCGGCCAGGCGAAATCGAACGGGAAGGCGATCGGTTCGAAGCCCCCGGGGAAACACGAGGACGCGGCCACGATATCGCCCAGCCGTATCCCGGCGGCCTCGAGCCGGCTCAGTCGAATCGAGCTGTTGCCGATGAACCCGCGCGTCTGGCTGGTCTGAAACCGGAAGGCCTTGCCGGTCTGAAACTCGGTAGCGTTGAAGGCGATTTCCTTGATTGGCAGGCCGGCGTCCAGCACGTCGCCAAACACGTACGGCGTCCCGTCCGGCCGCGAGCAAAGCGTCCTGGTATAGACATCGGCCATCGAGATGATGAGCGCCTTGCGTCCGGAAGGCACGTCGGGGTGTTCCTCGCTCAATCCGGCGAGGCCTTTGCGCAGGACGACCTCGTGCGTCAGAAACCCGTAGAACGACGAAAAAAACGCCTCGAACGGCTTTTTTTCGATGAGGGCGAGCACGTAGGCCGCGCCGGCGAACGTGCCGCCCGAGACGGTGGAGAGTGCCTCGACCTGATCGAGCAGGCCGGCGCGATGCAGGTAGGCGAGGGTGCCGAGGTGAAAGCCGGCGGCGCGAAAACCGCCGCCCGACAACGCGAGCCCGATGCCGTGATTCAAGCCTCGGGATGCGGGGATGGGTGTGGGCATGCGAATGCGGGGTACGGTGGATGAACAGCGCAAAGTACGCATTCCGGCGAAAGCCGCCCACCCTCAGCCGGCTGCCGCACGCGTAAGCCGATCCATCAGGGCGCGCCCGATGCCATCCTGGTCCACGCGCTGGCAAAAGATGGTCTCGAGATCCAGCCGATCCGCGCGGCGGAAGAACTGGAAAAGCTGCTGCGCATACGCCGGCACGTGCTCCGGCGCCTCGTGCAATCCGAGCGCCTCCATCCGGGGGTGGGGCGTCAGCCCGATGTAGGCGTTTTCTTCCTCCGCCGGCACCTCCGACGGCCCATCCACCAGCACGACCCGCGCCTGCGGTGCATAATGCCGGTGTTTGAGACCGGGGCTGCGGACTTCCTCGAGCCGGCTGAGGTCCGCATACCGCGCCGCCGGCGCGATCGTCCGGATCTCCTCCAGCGAAACGGCGCCGGGCCGCAGGATCAGCGGGTCCGACGTCGTGCAGTCGACGACGGTCGATTCCAGGCCGACGGCCGACGGATCCCCCTGGAGGATGCAGCCGATGCGCCCCTTGAGGTCGGCGTAGACATCCTCCCAGGTAGTCGGGCTCGGCCGGCCCGACCGATTGGCCGAAGGGGCCGCGACGGGCGTGCCGCAGGCTTCCAGAAACGCCCGCGCGATCGGATGGCTCGGCATGCGGACGGCCACGGTAGCCAGGCCGGCGCTCACGATGTCGGGTACGTCGGGGTGGCGGGGCAGGACGAGCGTGATGGGGCCGGGGAAGAAGGCTTCGACGAGCGCCCGCGCGACGGGCGGGACGGACGCCGCGACGCGGTCGATGTCCGCCGCGTCGGCGACATGGATGATCAGCGGGTTGTCCGCCGGCCTCGATTTGGCGGCGTAGATCGACGCGATGGCCGCCGGCTGGAAAACGTCGGCGCCGAGGCCGTAGACGGTTTCCGTGGGAAACGCCGCGAGCGCGCCGCGACGGATATACGCGGCGGCCTCCTCAGGCGAATCCGTCAGGACGGTGGCGATCGGGACGGTTACGTTCATGCGACGGATCACGCGCGACACCCGAAATTGATTCCCTCCCGATGGCGCGGCGGCGGTCACTTTTTGGCGGCATACGCCACGCGCCGGCTCCAGTCGCGGAGGTCGTCCAGAAGAATGTAGATGGTGGGGAGGATGATGAGGGTGACGACCGTCGAGAACGACAATCCGCCCACGATGGCGCGCGCCATCGGGAAATACGGCGGGCCGTCGCCGCCGAGCTGCGTCGTCCCGACGCAGAGGGGGATGAGGCCCAGCACGGTCGTGGCGGCGGTCATGACGATCGGACGGAAGCGGTCGTGGCCGGCCTTCAGGATGGCCTCCCGCCGTTCCAGCCCCTCGCCGCGCAGGAAGTTGATGTGGTCGATCAGCACGATCCCGTTGTTCACCACGACCCCGATCAGGATCAGCACCCCGATCCAGGACATGATCTGCAGCGTCGTGTTGGTAATAAAGAAGAACCAGAAGACGCCGACGATCGCATAGAGGATCGAGGTCCAGATCGCGGCCGGGTGGATGAGCGACTCGAACAGCGCTGCCATCACGATGTAGATCAGCACCAGCGCGAGGAGCAGGTTCACCATCATGAGCTGCTGGGATGTCTCCTCATCCGAGCGGCGCTGGCTGTAGCCCCACTGGTAGCCCGGCGGCAGCTGGTAGTTGGCCAGCACGGCTTCGAGCTTCTCGCGGCCCTCGTCCTTGTTGATGCCGTCGAGGTTGACCTGGATGCCCAGCATCGTGATGCGGTTTTCGCGCTGGATCGACTGCGGCCCGCGGCGCTGCTTGAGGTTCGCCAGCGCTGCGAGGCGCACCGTCTCGTTGCCGGCGCCCTGGACGGACAGGTTTTCCAGATCCTGCAGGCTGCGCTGGTCGTCCCGCTGGAACGCCAGCCGCATCTCGACCTCGCCGTCGGGCGTGCGGTAGCGGCGGAGGTTGTAGCCGCGCATGGCGGTCGACACCGTGGTGGCGATCTGCTCCGTCGAAAAACCGTAGCGCCGCGCCCGTTCGCGGTCCACCACCACCTGGATCTCTTCGTCGCCGCGGGTCGCCTCGGAGCGCACGTCCGTAAAGCCGTCCACGCGCCCGAGCACGCGCGCCACCTCGTTGGAGATCTCGACCAGCCGCTCGCTGGATTCGCCGGAGAGCACCACGCGGATGCCCTCCTCGTCATTGCCGCTCTGCCAGCTGAAGGACGGGTTGGCGATGGCCATCTTGGGCATGCCGGCGCGGATGTCGTTCTGGATCTCCTCGAGGCTGCGCAGGGCGTCCTCGCCGCCTTTCAGGAGCAGGGAAGACTGCGCGTATCCGGGGGTGTAGTAGCTGTAGACCGACTCGATTTCAAACGAATCCCGGTGCGCGAAGAGGAAGGCTTCGACTTCCTCGACCGCTGTCTCGACGCGATCCAGGGTGTAGGCGCCGTTGATGTGGTAATGCAGCTCGATGCGCCGCTCCGTCCCTTCGTCGTCCGGGAAAAAATCCATGTTGACGAAGCTCATCGGGATGATCACGCTCGCCAGCGTGCCGATCATGAGGGCGACGGAGGCCCACCGGTGATCCACCAGCCAGGTCAGGACGCGGTCGTAGCGCAGCACGATGCGGTCGATGTAGGTCTTCTTCTCCAGATCCTGAGGCGCCGGCTTGAGCCGCGCCATCAGCAACGGCACGACCGTCATCGACAGGATGAGCGAGATGCCCAGCGCGATGCAGATCGAGATCGCGACATGCTTCAGGAAGAGGGTCACCTCGTCCGCCGGGCTCACGATGAACGGCAGAAAGACGATGCCGGTTGTTATGGTGCCGGCGGTGACGGCGAGCGCCACTTCCTTCACGCCGCGGCGCGTGGCTTCGACGGGCTGGTCCGGGTCGAGCGTCTGATGCCGGTGCACGCTCTCGGTCACGACGACGGCGTTGTCGACGAGCATCCCGACCGCGAGCATCAGGCCCATCATCGAGAGGATGTTGAGCGACAGCCCCGTGAAATACAGCGCCCCGAGCGTGATGATGATCGACACCGGCACGGCGAGGGTCACGATGAGCGTCGTGCTCATCCGCCGCAAAAACAGGTACAGCACGATGAGCGAAAACAGCGCTCCGATGAGGCCGCTTTCCAGCAGGTCGCGCAGCGACGAGACGATGCCGTCGGCCGCGTTGTTCATGTAGAAGATGTTGATGCCGGTCATCTCCGGGTCATCCTTCAGCGCCTCGATCTCGCGCTCGACGAGCCGGGCGACCTCCACGGTGTTGGCGCCCGATTCCTTCGAGATGTTCATCCCGATCGCATAGGTGCCGCTGAGATGCCGGCCTTCCGTGCGTTCGGGCTCCTCGAACGACACCTGCGCGATGTCGTCGAGCCGCAGGCCTTCGCGGTTGAGGACCAGTTCCTGGATCTGTTCGAGCGACTTCAGCTCGCCGAGCGGCCGCAGGGTGAAGCGTTTGCCGCCGTCGGTGATCCGGCCGGCGGTGAGCGAAAAATCGCTCTGGCTCAGTTCGTTCGCCAGCTCCACGAGGTTGATGTTGTGCGCCGCCACGCGGTCGGCCATCAACTCGATCCGCACTTCGCGCGGGTACACGCCGTAGAGTTCGACCTTCGACACGCCGTCGACACGTTCGAGCCGGCGTTTCAGCTTCCGGTTCAGCAGCTCATACGCGCCCGACAGATCGCGCTCCGACGAGATGCGCATCATGAGCACGGGCATGTCGTTCGTCGAGAACTGGAACGTGAAGTACCGCTCCACATCCGACGGCCATTGCTTCTGGATGCCGTCGATTTTTTCGCGGACTTCGAGCGCCTTCAGCGTGGTTTCCTCGCCCCAGTCGAAGCGCAGGAAAATCTGCGCCCCGCTCTCGTCCGACGTGGTGCTCATCAGCTTGAGGCCGCTGATCGTGGCGAGCACTTCTTCCGCCGGCCGGGTGATCTGCTTCTCGACTTCCTCGGGCGTCGACCCGCGGTAGGGGATCTGCACGAAGACGCCGGGGAAGTCGATCGACGGGAAATATTCGAGCGGCAGCAGCCGCGCCGCGATCAGCCCCACGACGATCAGGGAGAGAAACGTCATCAGCACCGTGACCGGACGGCGGATGGAGAGGTCGGTCATGCTCATGGTGCGGTCTCCATCGAAGCGTCGGCGGCCGGCGGGGCGTCGGGGCGCCGGTCGAGCAGGGTGTACATCACGGGAATGACGACCAGGGTCAGCAGCGTCGACACCGACAGGCCGCCGATGACGGTGATGGCCATCGGGGCGCGGATCTCGGCGCCCTCGCCAAAGCCCAGCGCGAGCGGGAGCAGGCCGAGGGTCGTCGTGAGGGTCGTCATGAGGATCGGTCGCAGCCGCATCTTGCCGGCTTCGAGGATCGCATCCACCTTGCCGGCGCCCTGGGCGCGCAGCTGGTTGATGAGGTCGACGAGCACGATGGCGTTGTTGACCACGATGCCGGCGAGCAGGATCAACCCGATGAACACGACGACGCTGATCGTGGAATTCGTGATCCACAGCGACACGATCGCGCCGATCAGGGCCAGCGGGATGCTGAAGAAGATGACGAAGGGATGCAGCAGCGACTCGAACTGCGAGGCCATGATCAGGTAGACGAGGAAGACGGCCAGCAGGAGGGCGAGCAGGAGCGACTGAAAGCTGCGGTCCATCTCCTCACTCTGGCCGCTCAGCCGCACGCCGATGCCCGTCGGGATCGGGGTGCCGTCGATGATCGCGTTCAGCTCCTCCGCCGCGGCGCCGAGGTCGCCGTAGTTGAGGTTCGCGCTCACGATGGCGACGCGTTCCTGCCCGATGCGCCGTATCTCCCCCGGGCCGGTGTTGATGACGACGTCCGCCACCGCGGAGAGGGGAATGGGGCGCGCGCTCTCGGGGTTGATGATCAGTTCGCGGATCCGGTCGATGTCCTGCCGGTCGCGCTCCTGGACGCGCACGAGCACGTCGATCTTGCGATCGCGCCACGAGTACCGGGTCGCGATGTCGCCGCGTACGCTGCCGACGACCCGGCGCGCGAGTTCGTGGACAGGGAGACCGAGCGCGGCGGCGCGCTCGCGGTCGAAGAAGATCTGCACCTCCGGGTTGCCCCGCTCCATGGTCGACTTGACGTCGGCGAAGCGGTCGGACGCGCCCATGCCGGCGGCGATGGCCTGCGAGACTTCCTTGAGCCGTTCGAGCTCGTAGCCGGAGACCTCGATTTCGATCGGGGTGTCGAACGTGAAGAGGGTCGGATAGCTGAATTCGTACTGGATGCCGGGTTCGTTGCGTAGCGCGCCGCGGAGCGTCTCCATCGCCGTGGCCTCGCCGCCGGGGCCGGCGGCAGGATCCAGCGCCACATGCACCTCGCCCCAGTTTTCGCCGCCCTGATCGGGGTTGGCGTCCATCCGGTTGCCCGTACCGGCGACGGCGAAGGACGAAGAGATCGCCGGGACATCCACGGCGGCCAGCTGCATGCGCCGCAACACCTGGTCGGTTTGCTCGAGCGGGGTGCCCGGAGCGAGTCGGAACGAGACGTTGAACTCGCCCTGCGTCAGCTGCGGGATGAGTTCGACGCCCAGCTGCGGCACGAGCAGCAGCGAGCCGGCGAAGGCCAGCACAGCCAGTCCGAGCACGGCGCCGCGATGGCCGAGCGACCAGCGAAGGACCGGCTGATACCGGTCCGCCAGGAAGTTGTAGCCGCCGTTGAACAGGGACACGAGCGGCGTAAACGCCAGACGCATGCCTCGCCCGATGAAGGAGGCGGTTTTGTAGATGCCGTAGGCGACGGCGTTCGGGAAGCGGCGAAACACGGCGATGCGCGTCGCTTGCATGGCCCGGCCGAACGCGGTGCGCGGCGTCTTGAGCGGCGGGGCCTCGGGCGGAGCGACCGGACCGTCCTTGCGGAGCGAGGCCATCATGGGGATCAGCGTGATCGCCACGATCAGTGAGGCGAGGAGGCTGAAGGTCACCGTGAGCGCCTGGTCGCGGAAGAGCTGGCCGGCGATGCCCTGCACAAAAACGAGCGGGAAAAACACGGCGATGGTGGTGAGCGTCGAGGCGACGACGGCCTGGGTCACTTCCCGGGCCCCGAGGCGCGCCGCTTCCATCGTGCTGGCGCCCAGCTCGCGGTGGCGCGCGATGTTTTCCAGCACGACGATGGAGTTGTCCACCAGCAGACCGATGCCGAGCGCCAGCCCTCCGAGCGACATGATGTTCAGCGTCAGGTCGAAGCCGTACATCATGTTGAACGTCGCGATGACGGAGACGGGGATCGAGATCGAAATGATCAGCGTGGTCCGGAAGTCGCGCAGGAAGAGGTAGAGGATCAGGATGGCCAGGATGCCGCCGACGATGCCGGCGTTGACCACTTCGTTGACGGCGTTTTCGATGAAGGTCGACTGGTCGTAGACCTTCTCCATCGTCATGTTCGCCGGCAGCGAGGCCTTGATCTGCTCAAGCCGGCGTTCGACGTTGCGCGCCACATCGACGGTGTTGGCGTCGCCTTCCTTGTAGATGGCGACCTCGACGGCCTCGCGGCCGTTGATGCGCGTGATCGCCTCGCGCTCCTTGTAGCCGAGCTGCACCGACGCGATGTCCCGCAGGTACACCGGGGTAAGGCCGCCTTCGGCCACGATGACGTCGCCGATCTCGGAGACGCTGCCAAACTCGTTGACCGTCCGCACCAGATACTCCTGGATGCCTTCTTCCAGCCGGCCGCCCGAGAGGTTGACGTTTTCCGAGCGGAGCACCTGCGCGACCTGGCTGACGGTCAGGTTCAACTGCGACAGTTTTTTCTGGTCGAGCAGCACCTGAACCTCATCCTCGAGGCCGCCGCTGACCTTGACGGCGGCGACGCCGGCGGTCGACTCGATGTCCTTCTTCAGCTGCTCGTCGGCGTAGCGGCGAAGCTGCTTGAGCCCGGCGTCATCGAAGTTATCCTCCTCCTCGACGAAGGCTACCGGCGTCTCGCCGGCGTCCGCGACGAGCGCGGCGTCGGATGTCTTGAAGAGCCCGAAACGCATGATCGGATCGAGCGAGGGGTCGAACCGGAGCAGGACGGGGCGCTCGGCTTCGAGCGGGAGCTGCAGGGCGTCGAGTTTTTCACGCACCTCCATCCGGGCCACGTCAATGTCCGCCCCCCAGGCAAACTCGAGCACGACATCCGATTGGCCGGTGCGTGAGATCGACTCGAGCTTGACGAGGTTCTTGACGACGCCCAGCGCTTCCTCGATCGGTTTGGAGATCAGGTTTTCGATCTCCGCCGGCGCGGCGCCTTCGTAGGTCGTGCGCACCGTGAGGGTCGGGAACGTGAGGTCCGGCAGCAGATTGAGCGAAAGCCGGCTCAGCGAGACCGTTCCGAACAACAGCACCGCCAGCGT